>DATNEW010000050.1 GCA_035606695.1 Gemmatimonadaceae bacterium | reverse complement strand
CTGGCGTCATCGGGCGTCATCGGGCGTCATCGGGCGTCATCGGGCGTCATCGGGCGTCATCGGGCGTCATCGTTGCGCTCACTCACGAAATGATACGGGGGCCACGGTCCAGTGAAGTCGAAGCGAAATCCATTTGGTGTGTGTCGCGCGACGAGCGTTGTTAGAGTTTTCTGAAATTCTTCGATCGCATTCGGCTCGACGAGAAACGCCGCGTTCAGCACCATGGTGCCGCGTTCGGCCGAGGGATCGCCGGCCGTGACGCGCGGAATTAGCGAGCGCACGACGCCGTCCGGCCGCGCATGCGGCGCGAGCGCGGCGACGATCTCGTCGGCGATACGCTGCGATACCAAGCGCATCTCCGCCTTCTTTTCCGCATCGAGCTTCCGGTCGAGGAGGTAGCGCTGTCCGGGCGTCGCGTCGCGCGCGATCGCGGCCAGCTCGCGAAGGCGCGGACTCAGCTCCTCCACCGCGATCGAGAGCTCGGCCTCCACGCGATACATGCGCAGCGCATACTCGCGCGCCGCACCAATGCGCGAGAGAACGGACGCCACCTGCGCGCCGCGCTCGCGAAGCATTGATTGCACGGCTTCGCGTCCACTGAACATCGAGAACATCGGCAGGGGGATCACCGCGCCGCGATCGCTCGCCCACGTCAGCACGCGATCGTGCGCGACGGCGCGCGGGCTGAGCCACTCGATGTCGCCGCTGCGCGTCTCGAGATGCGCCGGCGCATAATCATCGCCCTGAAGCACCGACACGAGCGCCGCCACATCGTCATGCACTTCGAGCGCGACCGACGTATCGTCGAGACCGGCGGGCGCCGACGTTCCGGCATTCGCCGACGGGACGATGCCATACACGTACCACAGCGCGTTGGGTGCGTTCGATGCCATGCTCGGTCGTCAGGATTGCGTGTGCGTCGAAAATATTCGCCACGAGTGCGACCACGCGCGAATGGCGGCGGCGCCGATGGGCGGCGGAGCGATTTCCTCCGCGAAAAACTGTTGCGCGACGACCGTTGCTGGAAGAGGGTCGGGCACGTTCGTGACACGATTCCACACCAGCGCCGCGACGTCGATCCCCCGCGATTGGATCGCCCTCGAGAGTCGTTCCGTCTCGGCACGCACGATCGGCTCGTCCAGCGCAACGACGATCACGCCGCAGCGCTCGCGGTCGTGCAGCAGTGCATCGAGCGCGCGCGTGCGCTTGGCGAAGCCGAGCAGGTCCTGTGCGGCGTCGCCGAGTGGCATTGCGTCTCGATACTTGAGCATCAAGCGCATGAGACGGTGCGTCCAATCCAGCGCGATCGCCGGCATGTCGAGAAGGCGCAACAGATGTCCCGTAGGCGCCGGGTCGACGACGACGCAGGCAAAGCGCTGCTCGTCGAGTGCGTCGCCCAGGAGCGAGAGCGCGAAGAGCTCGTCGATCCCGGGCGGCGCGAGCGCGAGCAAATCGCGGAGAATGGCGCGATCGTGCTCCACGTCGACGCCGCGGCCGACGAGCGCGGCAAAGAGGTCGTCGATGCGCGTTCGATACTCGTCGCGAATGCGCGCGAACGCGGCGCCGGCATCCATCTGCCGAACGACCAGACCGGGCACGTCCGCAATCCGACTCTCGACGTCAGAGCGCGCCCAAGCGGTGCCGGACTCGCCGAGTGCGTCGGCGAGGGACGCCGCAGGATCGGTGGAGACGAGCAGCACGTCGCCGATTCCTTTCTCGGCCGCCGCGATCGCGATCGCGCACGATACGGTGCTCTTGCCGACACCGCCTTTGCCGCCGACGATGGTCAGCGTGCGTGCGGCTGGCATTGCCGTGACCGTATCATGTGCGTCGGGCGCCTCGACCATCGGTAGTTGCCACCGCGGTATCTCGACGTGCGGCACCGATGCATCGAGCACATCGCCGTCCGCGCCGGGAGGCACCGCGTTTACGACGATGGCGGCTACGCGAACGCCCAGCGCGCGCAAACTCTCGAGATAGCGCCCCGATTCGGCTTGGACCATCGGCTCGAGCCGCGTGACGAGTACCGCCGCGAGCGATGACGCGTCGGCGAGCGTTGCGCGAAGGCGATCGATGCGCTCGCGCATGTCGTCGAGAAACGCATCGGCGCGATCCCGGCGGTAGCGATGCGTGAGCGCACGCACCATGAACCGATGCTTACCCTGCATGAGGTCGAGCATCGACAGCAGCGCGCCAAAGGTGTCCGGCAGCGCGAGCAGCCGCAGCGTATGGCCGGTGGGCGCGGTGTCGACGACGATGCGCGCGTAGGGTGTCGCCGGGTCGGCGAGCACGTCGGCGAGTGCGAGCAGCGCGAAAATCTCGTCGGCGCCGGGCAGCGCCGCGTCAACCAAACCATCGACGTCCGCGCGATCGAGATACGTGCCTCGATCGACGATCTCCGCGATCACGTCGCGCCATTGTCCAAGGAAATCACGACGCAACACCGCGGCGTGGAGTTGCCACGCATCGAGATGGCTTCGCACGTGTGAGATCTCGCTGCCAACCGGTGCGCCGAGCGCATCGGCGAGTGCGGCGGCGGGGTCGGTGGAGAGCAAGAGCGTTGTCTCTCCGCGCGCCGCGAAGTCGGTCGCGACACGTGTGGCGCACGTCGTCTTACCGACGCCGCCCTTTCCGACGAGCAAAGTTGTGCGGGGGAGACGATCGAGCAGGCCCGAAAGGCGGCTCACCAAGAGACCGTTCTACGATGGCTCGTCGTCGTCTCTCGCGACGCGTACCGGGCCGCCGCTCGTCGCTTTGCCGAATCGTTCGCGCCACGCGCGCACCTCGCGCAGGCGGGCCATGAGTGCGGCTTCCCGCTCGACGTATTCATCGTCGGTGATGTCGCCGAGCTCGAGTTGCATCTGCAGCTCCATGAGCTCCTGCTTCACCGGCGCGTCGTCGGTGAGCTCTTCTTCCGCGACTTGCACGACCTTGTTCAGCGACCAGCGTATGCCGGCCACCGGACCAGTCACCGGGAAGAAGAGAACTTTGCTGAGGAGACCCATCGCCCTAGTCGGCTTTCTCCAATTTCAATTTGATGTTCACGAAGTTGTACGGCGGCCAGGGGCCGGAGTACTTGAACGACAGCACGTCTTCATACTTGCGGCTGGTTTCTTTCACGCGCTCGTCGAAGGCGGCTTCCTGGGCGCGATTCACCAGGAACGCCGCGTTGAGAATCATGCGGTCGCCGATGGGCTTGTTCGAGCGGCTCGCCACGGCGACCGGCTTCAACGCGTCGTGAATGTCGGCGACATAACGCGCGCTCATCTCCTCGAGCGCACCCTCGATCAAGCGCCCCAACTGCATGCGCGCGAAGTACGTCGAGCTGGCGGTGTGCCGGCTGATCTCGTCCTTCAGCCGCCGGATCTCGTCGTTGTCCTTCTCCAGATTCGCCACCACTTTCTCGCGGTCCCACAACACTTTGAGACCGAATTCGATCTTGTCCTGCATCTTGTCGAGCACGTCGCTGAACGCCTGATATGTCGAGCGCAGCAACTCGGTGACGTCGTCTTCGGAGCGAAAGACGGTGCCGAAGGACATCGGAATCACGGTGTGCTCGCGCATCACGGTTTCGTTCACGAACTCGTGCGCCAAGACATTGTCGCGCGTCGGATCGTAGATCACGATTGGCGTATCGCTCACGACCGCCGCGAGATCGTGAAACGCGACCGTGAACACCCGCTGGCCGCCGCCGATCCCGATCGCGCCAAAATCGCGCTGCCGCTCGCTGCGAATGATGCAATAGACGTATTTGCCGCCGTCATTCGCGCTGGGCGTGAGCGATTCGTTTTCAGCCGTCGTCTGATCGGGCATAGTGTCCAATATATGCCCGGTGCAAACCTCGGCCAGTCAGCGGCCCCTTACATCGCTTACGCGGCCTGCGCCGCTCGTGCGGTTCGTGCGCTCAGGCGAAGACGCGCTTGCGCGACACCGCCGGCCAGAGCTCGGTCTGCGGCAACTCTCCCTCGAGCTGGCTGCGCACGCGGCCCGCAATTTCTTCGACGGCGTTTGGATCGGCCACGAGATCATACTCGCGCACATCCAGGGGAAGCACCGCACAATGGCGGAACCGGCCAATCCAATCGGCGTATCGCGCGTGCAGGGACGCCCAGTATTCGGCCGACGCGTCCTTCTCTTTCGGCCGGCCGCGCGTGGCGATGCGTTCGGTGATGACGTCGAGCGGTCCGTGCAGATAGATCAACAGGCGAGGCGGACGCGCGGCCGGTGAATGCAGCAGCTCGGCGTACAAGCGGCGGTAGAGCTGCCATTCATCGCTCGTCATGAGCCCCTGCTCGTGCAGGCCCCGCGCAAAGATTTCTGCATCCTCGTACCAGGTGCGGTCGAGCACCCAGCTACCGCCGAGTCCGCGCATCCGGCGCATGCTCGCGAAGCGTGTCGCGAGAAAATGCAACTGGAGATGGAGCGCGTACGCGCGCATCTCGTCGGGACCGCCGTAAAAACTCTCGAGCCACGGATTGTCAGCGTCGACGCTCTCGAGAGCCAACTGCAGGCCGAATCGCGCGGCGAGCGCGCGCGACAGAGTCGTCTTACCCGTGCCGACCATACCAGCGACGCCAATCAACATGGCTCGCAAGGTAAGAATCACGTCCCGATTTTGAAACGGTTATTCGCGTCGTGCAACTAAGCGTGAGAGTTCCGCGAGAGATTCAACCAAATGTGAGGTTGCCCGTCGCGGCGTCGAACGTCACGGCGATGGAATCGAGCGGGCGACTCGCCGGGCCGACGATCACGGCGCCCGTATTCGCGAACACCGAACCGTGGCACGGACACTCGAAGCGGTTATTCGTGACCTGCGTGTCGCAGCCCTCGTGCGTGCACACCATCGAGAAGGCGTGAAAGGTCGACGGTCCGGTGCGAATCACCGCGCGCGAACCGCCGACGTCGACGAGCGTCCCCACGTTCGCGAGCGCGGGAAAATCATTGACGTTGATGCTTCCACCAACCTGTACGGTTGCTTCGCTCGGACCGATCTGGCCGTCGCCGCATCCTTCGGCCAGGGCGAGCGCGGCGGCGGCCATCGCGGACTTGGCGAGAAATGCGCGGCGATTCAGGCAGTCATGACAAGACATGGCAGGATCTCAGAGCGTGATGAACGCGGTATTCCACTGCGCTTCGTCCTCGTCCTGCTGATACAACTTGTCGAGATTCGCCACGATCGACGCGCCGTCCTTGCGCACCGCGAAGCGATCCAGCCCGCGCGTGGCGCGGCCGCTGTCCTTGATGTATTCACCGTCGCCGAGATAGCGCGAGTGGTGCTTGGGACACTCGAACTGCGAATCCTTCGCGGACCAGCGCACCGCTGTGTTCTGATGCGGGCACGCGAGTGAATACACGTACACCTTGCCTTGCCACCGCATGAGAATCGTTCCGTTGTCCCGATCGATCTGCGCGCCGTCGGCCGCGGGAACGGCGTAGCTCTTGTCTTCTCGGCCACCCGACAGCGCGCTCACGAACTCGATCGGCGCCGCGGCGGCGATCGAGGGCGCTATTCCGAGCGCGGCGAAGATCGCGCCGGCGGCGAGCGCCGCGTCGCGAAGAAATGTCCGCCGCTCGACGAGCGGACATTCACCGCAGTCGTGTGCGTCGTCGCCGCGAATATGTCGTGCATCCACCATGCGTCTCTCTCCGAATCAGCCGCGCTCAGCCGCGATCAGCTGCGCACTACGAGAAATTCACCAGGGCGATCCCCAATGCCGTGATGATGAACCACAACGTCAAGCTCGAGACTGCCGTCCGATGCAGCGTTTGCCACGCCGCGGCGGAGTCATCGCCGCGTTCGATCACCGCCTCGGCCCGCGTCATGAACAAGCCGTTCACGAGAAGAATCACGACGAGCGCCATTTTGATCCAGAAAATCGCCGATCCCCAAAAGGTCTCGAGATCCGACGTCAGCAGCGCGAGGCCGCTGAGCACCACCACGACGAGTCCGGTGATCACCCACCGATGCACCGACGCGAGCTCACGCGTGTAGTGCGTCCGGTCGCTCGCCGCGATTCGAAGCGCGCGCAGCGTTCCCCGGTCCGCGGCGATCGCGAGACCGCCGGCCATCAGCAACCCGCCAATGTGCAGGAACTGGACGATCGTCTCCGCCGTCTTCGAGTGGCTGTAGAAGTCGTTCCACGGCTTGAGCAAGTCGACGAGCGAGGACGGAGGCGCGATCATGGGTCGATGTTTCCTGTTTCTACCGGTTCCAGATTTTCATCGCGAGGCCGCTGAGCACAGTGACGCCCATGGCGGACAATGCGACGGTGCGATGTTCTCGTCGCTTGACCTGACTGTTTTCCGCGTCGTTGGAAAGCTTGGCGCCGGCGTAGGTAAAGGCCGCGTCGGCGCCGATCATCGTCAACGCGTGTACGGTGCGCAGCACACGTCCTTGCGGTGCCGAACGCGAATCCCACCAGTTCCACGCGCCTGTAACGGTATTCACGGTAAAGGCACCGGCCAAGTACGTCGCCCCTACGCGATGCGTCGTTTTCGCCCAGGTGGGCGCGGCACGGCTCTCGTCGTACAATCGCTTTCCCGCCGCCCACTGCGCCGCAAAGACCGGCAACGTACTGTAGGCGACGTAGCGATGAATTGTCAGTCGGCGAGAATACCAATCGCTCACGTCCACGACCTTCGGACGCTTGCGCAGTGTATCCTCCGGCGGCCTCACCGAGTCAGTCTTGATGGCTACCGGCGACCCGCCGATAATCAGACACAGCGCTCCTAGCACGAACATGATGCATCCCGGGACCAGGTTGAGCCGAACCGCTACACCCGCGATAAACCCGGCCACCATCGCCGGACGTTCCCACCACACCACCACGAAATGAGCACCGTCTTCGTCGCTCGGCAGCCGATCTTCGAGTTGGGCCGCGGATTGTTTGGCTACGAGCTGTTGTACCGGCGCGACGCTAGCGTACAGGGAGCCGACGGGGAAGATGGCTACATGAGCGCCGAGGTCATCTCGGCCTCGATGCTCGGCATTGGTCTACGCAGTCTGACGAACGGCGGATTGGCCTTCATCAACTTCTCGCGCGCCCAGCTCATGAACGAAAGCTGGACGTTGTTCGAGCCCGGCGACGTCGTCATCGAGCTCCTCGAGAGCATCGTGCACGATCACGAAACGATCGCCGCGTGCCAACGCATGGTGGAAGCCGGCTATCGTCTCGCTCTCGACGACTACATCTACTCCGAAGAAACGGCTCCCCTCCTCGATCTCGCGACGATCGTCAAGATCGACGTGCTCGATCGCCCGCTCGACGAGATCGAGGCGGTGGCAAAGCATCTCAAGCGCGCCGGCATCAGGCTGCTCGCCGAACGTGTGGAGACGGCCGCCGTTCGCGATGCGTGCACGCGCATGGGCTTTCAGCTCTTCCAGGGCTACCTGTTCAGCAAGCCCGAGACGTTGTCGAAGGAAGACGTCTCGGCCGGACAGCTCGCGATCATGCGGCTGCTCAATTTGCTGCAGGATCCCGCGACGCCGGACGCGCACATCGAGAAGGCGTTCGCGGCCGACGTCGCGCTGTCGTACAAGCTGCTGCGCATCGTCAACGCCGCGTCGGTGGGCGGGCGTGGCATCACGTCCATCTCGCACGCGATTCGACTGGTTGGCCGCGAGACGCTCCACCGCTGGCTCGCCGTGATTCTCGTCGCATCGCTCGGCGGGCAGGGCGACGTGACGCACGAGATGGCCCTCACCGCCATCACCCGCGCGCGGATGTGCGAGCTCGTGGCGTCCAGCGCGCACGCGCGCTCCGGTGGCTCGGCATTCATTGTCGGCCTGCTGTCGCTGCTCGACGTGCTGCTCGAAGTCCCGATGGATAAAATTTTATCTCGCCTCGAGCTCTCGGACGAAGTCCGCAACGCCCTGCTCAAGCGCGGCGGACCGCTCGGCACGCCGCTTCAGCTCGTGGAATCGTACGAAAAAGCGAACTGGGACGAGGCAAGGGGGCTCGCGGACGACGTGCCGCTCGAGGACGAAGTGCTGCCGACGCTCTACATGGACGCGCTGCATTGGGCCGCGCAGCAGATGGGCGACAACGCGTAACTGTCATCCTCGCGACCCGGAGCGCAGCGAAGGGGAGTCGAGGATCTGCTCTTACCCTGTCGTCCCCGGCGGCCCGATCGGTCGCGGCATCACGACCGTGCCGCTGTCCGGATTGCTCTCGAACGGCAGGAAGATCGAAATACGCCGGTTCTTCGGATCGAGCGGATTTTCCGGATTGCGCAACTGTCTATCCGCCATGCCGCGCACTTCGAGCACGCGCGAACCCGCGAGTCCTGCTTCCTCCATCACGCGCCGCGCCGCATTCGCGCGATCCGCCGAGAGCTCCCAGTTCGAGTAGAGCCCGGCGTACTGCGCCGCGTCGGTGTGCCCCTCGATGATCACCGAGTTGCGAAGGGGCGACAACTCCGTCGCGACGACCTGGAGCGTCTTCCGCATCTTGTCGGTCATCTGGGACGAGGCCGTCGCGAAGAACTGCTGTCCGCTCGAGTCCTCGGACAGCTCGATGCGCAGCCCCATGTTCGTCTCGATGATCTCGACACGATCGCCGATCGCCGACAAGCCGGCTTCCTTGAGCTTCGACTTGATGCGTCCGCCCATCTTCGACAGCTCGAGCTGTTCGTCCTGTCGCGTCACGAGCTTGATGGGCGTGGTTTTCACCATGCCGGGCGACGAGCCGGACGAGATCGGGCTCTTGCCGGCCGTGTAGCCCTTCTTGAAGCCGACCGGGTTCGAGAAGTAGCCCTCGATCGAATTTCGAAGATTCTGATCCATGCCCAGAATCCACATCACCATGAAGAAGGCCATCATCGCCGTCACGAAGTCGGCGTACGCCACCTTCCACGAACCTCCGTGATGAGCGGCGTGGCCCTTTTTCTTCTTCTTGATGATGATGATCTGCTTCTTGTCGCCCTTGGCCACCGAATTACGCCGCCTTCCGCGTCAACGCTTCCAGCTCGGAGAACGTCGGACGGTCGACCGGCTCGATGTTGCGTCGCGCGAACTCGACGCAGGTCATCGGCGCGTCGCCGCGCGCGAACGCGAGCAGCGCGGTGCGAATGCAGCTCATGTACGAGGCTTCGGCGCGGTTGCGCACCTCGATCGCCTTCGCGATCGGATTCATGACGCCGTACGAGAGCAGAATGCCGAGGAAGGTACCGACGAGCGCGGCCGCGACCTTTTCGCCGATCGACTGCGCGCTGCCGCCGATCGAGCCCATCGTGATCACGACGCCGAGCACCGCGGCGACGATGCCGAATCCGGGCATCGCGTCGGCGATGGTCGTGAGCGCGGAGGGAATCGCGTTCTCTTCTTCATGCAGCTTCTCGAGATCCATCTCCAGGATCTCGGCGAGGTGGTGATCCTCGACCGCGCCGCTCAACAACACCTTGAGTGTGTCGCAGAGGAACGGCAGCGCATGATGATGATGACTGAAGAACTCGTACTTCTTGAAGATGTCGCTCTTGTCCGGCTCTTCGATGTGCGCTTCGAGACCGACGAGTCCGTCCTTGCGCGCTTTCTGAAAAACGTCGTAGAGAACTTTGAGGAGCTCGCCGTACGCCTTTTCGCTGTACGGATTAGGTTTGAGCAGTCCCAGCATCGACGCGAACGCGCCTTTCACCACGCTCATCGGATTGCCGATCAGGAACGCGCCGAACGCCGCACCACCAATGATGATGAATTCGGACCACTGAAGCAGCACGATGACATGACCGTGATGCATCGTGAAGCCCATCAAAATGCTTCCGAATACGATGACGAGTCCGACGATGACGAACACGGGCTGCTCGCTGGGCGATGGGCGGTTGGCGGTGCACGAGGTGCAGAAGGTTCAAGGCGTGCGATCTCAAGATCAGTATCGGGCGTGTGTTCCCGTACCTATAGAGAGACGTAGAGCGTGATACAGGACGGAGCCCCCGCGACCCCTTCAAACGAGGGTCCGGAGATCGATGGCGTGCAGGAATGGCTCGATCTCGTGGACCAGGCCCTTCAGGGCCTGCACCACGCGCTCAATAACCGTATCGGCTCCCTCTCCGCCCTAGTTGAGCTTTTTCAGCTCGGCGACCTGCCGCCCGACGGGTCCGGATTCGAGAATCTCTCCGCCGATCTGACGCGACTCGAGGATTGCAACCGCATGGTGCGGCTGCTCCCGCGCGACGTTTCCGCGGGCGAAGAGCCGGTGATCCTCGACGACGTGCTCGCCGACGTGTTCGCCGTGCATCGATTTCTGCACGACATCCGCGACTCGCAAATCACCATCGTCCCGACGCGGTATGTCGAACCCGTCCGCGTGCCGCGCTGGGCGCTCGTTCGCGTGCTGACCATGTTGCTGGTGGACGCCAAGCGTCTTGCCCGCGACTTGAAGGCGGTTGTGCGCGCGGTCACCGAGTCCGACGAACAGTGGGTGCGCGTGGAGTTCCGCGTCGGGGCACCGCTCGTGGCCGAAATTCCGGCGTCTTCCGGAACGCGCTACGCGGAATTGCTCGCGGCGACGTTCGGTGGGACCGTTACTCGCCGGCCCGGCGTCGCGGAGCTTCGTCTTCCGACGCTGAAGGCGCGTCGGGCGGCGGACCGCCAATGACCTGCAGCCAGTCCTGACCGCCGCTGGCCGCCGTCTTACCGGCGCGCTGATTCTCCGTCGCCACGTCGTTCACGATCTCGCCACGCAAGATCGTCACGTCGTTCGGCGCTTCGATGCCGAGCCGAACACCGCCGCGATCGCACGCCAAAACGACGACACGAATGCCGTCGCCGATCAGAATCACGTCGCCGACTTTTCGGCCGAGAATCAGCATTCCGAAAACTAACGACCGAGATCGACCAGCGTTTGGGTCATGTCGTCGACCACGCTGACCAGCCGCGCCGCGGCCTGGTAGGCGTGCTGATGCTGGATGACGCTGATCAGCTCTTCGTCAGTCACCACGCCGCTCACGCTCTGGCGCTGCGCTTGGGCGTTCGAGGCGAGGGTCTGCTGCACCGTCGAGTCGTCCTGCGCCTGCTTGGCCGAGGTCGCGACGTCGCCGACGATCTGCTGGAAGAACGTCTGCACGGACACGCTGCCCAGTGGGTTGCCGTTCGCGTCCGTGAACGACACCGGCGTATCGCGAAGCGCCGAGATCTGCGCGGCGACGTCGTTGTTGCCGGGTCCGGTGGCGGTCCCGCCCGACGCCGCGACGAGGGAGCCGTCGGTGAGCGTCGACGCGATGCTGATGCCGCGCGCCGTGAGCGCCGGATCGCCGCCGGCCGGCGGAACGGCAGCCATCTCGAAGAAGTTGCCCGCGGGGGCGCCGACCGGCGGATTTCCGGTAAAGACCTGACCCGACGAGTGAATGCTGTTGACCGTTTGCACCAGACCCTTCGCCATCGAGTCCAGTTGATTCATCGTGGCCGGAATGCGGTTCGTGACGAGATCGACGCGGGCGCCCAGCGAACCGCCCAATCCGGTCATCGGAAGCGTCGGCGCATTCGCGAACGTGATCGTCGGCACCGTGCCCGTGCCGACCTGCAACTGGTTCACGGTCGGTCCATCGACGAGCGAGCGGCCGTTGACGTAGATCGCGACCGATCCACTGGCGTGCTCGACGACCTGTCCGCCGACGAGCGTCGACATCTGATCCACGAGGTTGTCGCGCGCGTCGCGAAGATCGTTCGCCGCGTTGCCGTTTGATTCGGCCGCGACGATCTCGTTGTTGTAGTTCGCGATCTGCTGGCTCAGCGAGTTCACCTGTGCCACGTCCGTTGTCATGCCGTCGCGCGTCTGGCTGGCCAGCGTGTCGAGCCGCGCGGCCATGTTGTTCATCGTCGTCGCGACGTTGATGCCGTTCTGCCGCACGACCTCCTTGGCGGATCCGTTGGTCGGGTCGGTCGCGAGGTCGTTCCACGAGGAATAGAACGAGTCGAGCGCGGAGCTCAAGCCGTTGTCGGACGGCTCATTGAGAATACTCTGAATGCCGTCCAGACCGGTGCTCGTCGTCTCCGCCTGGGACTGTGCCGAAGCGTCGCTGCGGTACGTGATGTCGAGCAGCGAATCGCGCGCGCGCGACACGGTCTTGATGTAGACGCCCGTGCCGATCGTGCCGTACGGAAAGATGGTCGGCAGCGAAGTAGCCATCTCGACCCGCTGCCGAGAATAGCCCGTCGAATCGGCGTTGCTGATGTTCTGCGACGCGATTTGAATGGCGGTCTGCTGGGCATTCATGCCCGTGCGCGCCATGTTGAGAATGCTGCCGATGCTCATCAGATCCTCCGGTCGAGCAGCGTCGTCGTCTGCTGCGCGCGCGGTGGGGCGGCCGGCGGCTGAACCGAGTACGTCGGTGAGCCGGCCGGGCCGGCGACGCCGGCGAGCGTGCGCGCATACTCGTCGCCGCAGGCGAGCGCCTGCCGCAGAATGCGCCGGTTGATCGCGACTTCGCGCGAGAGCGAGCGCGCCGCGTTGTGCAGATCGTCGCGCGCGGCGCGAAGCGCGGCCGTCATCCGCGGGCCCAGCACTTCGTCGAGCGAATGAATGCCGAGATCCTCGCGCTGGCCGATGAGTGTGTTGAGATTGCGGCGGCGGCGGCGCGCTTCGCTCAGCGTGACCAGCACGCGATGCGTCGCGAACACGCTGTCGTCGACGGATTGCAGGTCGTCGGCGCCCACGGCGTCCCGCTGGCGCCGCATGACGGCGATCAGCTCGTCGAGCAGACGGCGCTCCGTCTGCAGCGCGTCGGTCAACGAATCGACCGGCGACAGAACGGTGCGCTGGACGGGGAGATTCGATTCTTCGGTGGTCGTCTCGGGCGTCATCACGGAGAGGCGATCTTGCGGTCGGGGACGGAAGCGGAAGCGGGGGACGCGTGAAGCGCGGAGGATGCGGCCTGGACGTCGCTGTCCGACGCGGCCTCGGCCGAACCCAACCGCGCGCGCAGCTGATTGTAGAGCGCGTGAGCCAGCGAATGCTCGCCGTCCCACTGCGACGGAACCTGTTCCGCCATTTTTTCGTCGAGCAGCGAGGTGAACGTTTCTTCACCCGCGTTCTTCTGAATCATGCCGCCCTCGGGCACCGTGTCGCGCATGGCGGCGAAGAGGCGCTGCACGAAGAGACCTTCGAGCTGCAGCGCCGTCTTGCGCAAGCGCATCTCGTCGCTGGCCGGTGACTTGGCCGCCGCGGCGATCGAGGGCGAGACGATGGTCATCGAACGACGACCTCGGCGGCGATGGCGCCGATGGCGCGCAGCGATTCGAAGATCGCCGCGATCTCGGACGGCGGAGCAGCGACGGCATGCAGCGCGGCGGCAACGCGTGTCACCGGCGTACCGGCGGCCATGCGAAGATTGCCGGGCGGTGCCGCCGTCGTATCGTTCTGGCCGATCGTGATGGTGACGCCGCCGTGACTCACGGTGGCTTCACCGACGGTGAGCTCGCCGCCGGCGATGATGGTGCCGTCGCGGCTGTCGATGATCAACATCGACGTGCGCCGGCCCTGCACCCGCATGTCCTGAACCCGGGCGAGCAGCGTGGCGTGATCGTCTTTAGAGTCTTTGAATTTGAGCGAGATCGAGCCCGGATCGTCGACCGTCGCGGTGCCGTCGCCCATCTCCTTGTTGATCGCCGTCGCGATGCGCGTCGCCATGGTGACGTCGGGATCGCGGAGCAGGAGGCTCGAGCTCTGCGTGAATTGCGGGCGCGGCATCTCGACCTCGAGCAAGCCGCCCTCGGGAATGCGTCCGGAGTTTTCGATGGCGCTCGAGCCCTTGGTGCCGATATCGGCCATGAGCATCGCACCCTGCGCGGTCGCGACCGGATCGGCGCCGACGTCGGAGAGGAGTGGCGTCATCCACAACACGCCGCCGCGCAACGAGCGCGCGTCGCCGAGCGAGGACACGTGAATCTCGAATCGTCCGCCGGGACGAAGATACGGCGACACCTCGGCGGTAACCAAGACGGCGGCGACGTTCTTCGTCTTCAGCGCTTCGACGGGGAGCGTAACTCCAAAGCGGCGAAGAAGGTTGACGATCGAGTTCACGGTCATACCACCCTGCTTGCCCCCGCTCGCGCGATCGCCCGTTCCATCCAGGCCGATGACGAGACCGTAGCCCATCAAGCGCACCGGAATGGCCTTGTCCTCGATCGTGAGATCGCGAACGCGGATCATGTCCTGGGCGCCGAGACGAAGCGCGGGAACGAGGAGCATGGCGCCGAGGAATCCTACGGTCACCCTGACGCGCCATGCTCTCCCGATACAACTCAGTACAGATTGTTCCTCGCTGCGGCGCTTCGCACCTTCGCTCGGAATTCCGCGGTTCTTCTCGCGAGATTGTTCCTCGCTGCGGCGCTTCGCACCTTCGCTCGGAATTCCGCGGGTATAGATACGCATTCTCACGGCCAGAACACGTTGAGGATGCGTCCGACCAACCCACCACGCGTCTTGCCGATGTCACCCGACAGCTGATAGGTGAGCGTTGCATCGGCGACGCGCTGACTGCTCACGACATTGTCCGGCGAAACGTCCTCGGGCCGAATCCAGCCCGTGAAGTTGAGCGACTGCTTGTTCTTGTCGACGTCCACCATCTTCGCGCCCTTCACCTGGATCTGCCCGCTCTTGTCCACGGCGATGACGCGCACCGAGATGTCGCCTTTGAAGTTCACGGCTCGGCTCGCGCCGCCGTCCTGCTTGGACGATGCGTT
The DNA here is from genome assembly GCA_035606695.1 of Gemmatimonadaceae bacterium. Classification (NCBI taxonomy): domain Bacteria; kingdom Pseudomonadati; phylum Gemmatimonadota; class Gemmatimonadia; order Gemmatimonadales; family Gemmatimonadaceae; species Gemmatimonadaceae bacterium. The sequence goes on along the minus strand of DATNEW010000050.1, from coordinate 261,440 downwards.
CTTGTCCATGTTCATCGCGGCGTCGATCGACGGCAACGCCGTCGTGCCGATCTTCGGCGGCGCCAGGCCCAGATCATTCTTTCGCGTTTGCTGATCGCTTCCGCTCTGCGACTTTGTGGCGCTGGCGATGGTCGCTTCCGACAACAGCACCGTGATCACGTCGCCGACGCGATACTCGCGCTTGTCCGCGGTCCACGACGCGATGTGTCGCGTCGTCGCCGCGGGCTGGTCTTTCGACTGCGCCATCAATACCGGCGCGCCCAAAACTATGAAGAGGAGAGCAATCAGATACTTCATGTTCGCGTGTGATGGTTCCTCGCTGCGGCGCTTCGCGCCTGCGCTCGGAATTCCGCTGAGAGAGTTCATTAGTCGATACGTACACGGCCTGGCGCCACGACCGTTCCTTCGATGCGTTTACCCGACTCCGTGCGCACCGGCACGCGCTCGCCCATCGCCGCATTGCGCGCGGCAATGCCTTGCACGGTCAACTTGACGTTGCCGTCGACCCACTCGCACTCCACCGGCGAATTGGCGTTGATCACCGTCGGCGCTTCGACGGCCGGGACGCGCAGCACTTCGCCCGCGGCGATCGAGCGGCGCGTGACCCAGCCAACAACGATGTGGTTCGTATCGACGCCGAAGCGCACGGTCGTATCCCGCATCTCGAAGTCGCCGGCGCCGAGCACGGCACCGCGCGCCAGTGCGTGCGTCGCGACGGGAACGCGCTGCGTCGGCGGGACCTGCGCTTCCGCGAGACGCGCCCAGAGCAACGCCAGCGTCGCGAGCGCGACCAGCACGACCGGATGAAACATGCGCCGAACCATTACCGCACCATCTCCGTCGCTGTTTGTGACATTTCATCGGCGGCCTTGACCGCCTTCGAGTTGAGCTCATAAGCGCGCTGCGCCGAGATCATGTCGACCATCTCCTGCACGATTTCGACGTTACTGCCCTCGAGCTGGCCCTGAACGAGCCGGCCCATGCCGTCATCCTGCGGATACCCGACGGTGGCTTCGCCCGACGCCGGCGTCGCGGAGTAGAGGTTCTGACCCATCGCCTCGAGCCCGGTCGGATTCGCGAAGCGCGCGAGCTCGATGCGACCAAGCTCCGTCGAATCGGTACCCGTGCCCTTGGATCCGCTCACCACGCCCGTCGCCGAGATCGTGACGTCGGTGACGTCGCTCGGGATCTTGATGCCGGAGCCGACCTGATAGCCGTCGGACGTGACGAGCACGCCTTGATCAGAGATCTGAAAACTTCCGTCGCGCGTGTACGCGGTCGCGCCACTCGGCAGCTGGACGGGGAAAAATCCCGCGCCGTCGATCGCCACGTCGAGCGAGCGACCCGTCTGCTCCAGCGCACCCTGGCTGTCCAGGCGCGTCACGCCGGTCAAGCGCGTCCCGCGTCCGACCTGAATCGACGGGCTGGTGTTCGACTCGGAGCTGCCGAGCACCTGGGGACCCTGCATCGTTTGATAGAGCAGGTCCTCGAACTGCGCGCGACTGCGCTTGAAGCCCGTGGTGTTCACGTTCGCGAGATTATTCGCGATGACTTCGGTGCGCGTCTGCTGCGCGGCCATGCCGGTGGCGGCGGTGTTGAGGGCGGGATTCATGAGCGATGGGCGGTGGGCGTGGGGCGATGGGAGTGGGTCGACTTACAGTGGCCGGGCGATTTGCGTCGTGAGCGTCTCGTCGGCCGAGTCCATCTGCGTGACGGCTTTCTGCACCGAGGCATAGGCGCGCTGCACCGCAACCATGTCCACGAGCGCCGTCATCGAGTTGACGTTGCTCTGTTCGAGATAGCCTTGTTTGACATTGCGAGCTTCGGGCTTCATCGGCGCCTTCGTGGCCGGCGGAACCCACAACGATTCGCCTTCGCGCTGAAGCTGCGTGCCTTTCGGCGCGTCCTCCATGCGCAGGCGATCGACGATCTGCCCATTCTGCGTGACTTCGCCGGTACGCGAGATCGTGACCGGACCGTCGAGCAGTTTGAGCGGCATGCCCTTTTCACCGAGCAGCGGACGGCCGTCGTTGTCGACGAGTTGATGCTTGTCGTCGAGACGGAAGCTTCCGCCGCGGGTGTAGCGCTCGCCGTTGGGCGTGCTGACGACGAAGAACCCGCTGCCGTCGATCGCGACGTCCATCGTATTACTGGTTTGCTGAAGCATCCCCGTCGACAGATCGGACGTGGCGTTGGCGACCGGATCGACACCGTTCATGAGCTGCGCGAAGACACGCTGCGACTTGAATCCGGTGGTCGAGACGTTGGCCAGGTTGTTCGCCACGACGTCCTGCTTGCGCTCCCAGTAGCGAAGCGCGCTCGCGGCGCTTTCCATTCCATTTAGAGGAGGCATGTCAGGGAGAGCGGCTGGGCGGGGGACTTCGGAGGAAGGAACTACCAAGGGAGGGACCTGCGGGCTTTCAGCGTGCGAATCGTGCCGCACGCGCCATGGGGAAAAGCAAGGCGGGGGCCATGCCGTGCGCAGACATTTAACTGTATGTCACACAACAACTTAGCCAGCATTCTGGCACCATTCTAACACTCGCCCCGGGCAGGCAATTCTTGCCGGGGCGGCGGTTCTTGCCGAGCAGCCACGGACCACGGCGGACGTACGCAGACCGGCGCGGAGACGGCGGAACTGCGTTCAACGGCAGTTCACGCCGTCTCCGCGCCTATCCGACGTTGTCCGCCGCGGTCCGTGGCAAAAAAGGTCCGCCCCGACCCAGACGGGCCGAAGCGGACCAAGGTGCCCCTCCGCGGTACCCCCTCAGGACGCCAACGCGACCCCGATTGTCTCCCGCAACCGGCTCAACGCCTTCGAGCGGATCTGCGACACGCGCGACTCGGTCAACCCGAGAATCTCCGCGATCTCGTGCAGCTTCAACTCCTCGAAATAGTAGAGCGCGAGCACGGTCCGCTCCTGCTCCTTGAGCTTCATGATCGCGTCGCGCAGCATCGCCACTTCCTGCTCGCGGCCAAGCTGCTCGTCCACCGCATCGCTCGGATCCGTGTGCAGCAGGTCGAGCGGCGACGAATGCGACTCGCCGCGATCGTTCGTCTGACGGTCGATCGGTACGCGAATGGCGCCCTCGACGTCGGATTCCCACTTCCACAACGTCTGCACGTCGACGCCCAGCGCCTCCGCGACTTCGTTGTCATCGGGAAGACGGCACAACTTCGCGGCGAGCGAGGACCGCGCCGCTTGAATGTCGCGCGTCTTGCGCCGCACCGAACGCGGCACGTGATCCTGCCGGCGCAGTTCGTCGAGAATCGCGCCGCGAATGCGCGGCACCGCGAAGGTGCTGAACGCAAGTCCGCGATCGGGGTCGAACGAGCTCATCGCCGACATCAGGCCGAGCGTTCCGGCGCTCACCAGTTCGTCGTGATCGAGCTCGTTGCTCAGTTTGCGCTCGAGCTGGCGTGCAACGTGATGCACGAGGCTCAGATTTTCGGTGAGGAGCGCGTCTCGGGCAGCCAGGTCGCCACCGGCGAAGGCCTTCCAGGTAGCTCGGGGATCCATATCAGCTCCAGCGTCGGGAGAGGGGGGTGGGGAGAGGGAGAGGGGGAGGGGGAGGGGGAGCAACAGTCGAGGCAGCAGACATCGCCAGCGTCTGAGACGCCGCGCGCTGCGAAGGAAGCAGTCGTTGCACGGTCACGCGCACCGCATCCGCGGCGGGCGAGCCGTCCAGTGCATCACGAATCGTCATGCCGGCGCCGATGGCCGCCTGCAGACACGGGTCGTCGGGAATACCGCTCACGACGTCGATCGAACGAGCGAGAAAGTGCGAGCACGCGCCGACGAGGAAATCGCACGCTTCCTGCGCGAGTCCTTCGCCGTGGCGATTGGCGATCAACGCTATCGGCGCGTCGTTGCGCTTGGCGGTGACCGATTTCACAAGGGCGTAATTCGCCGCGAGCGCCAGCCGGTCGGCCGATGTCACCAGCAACAGCGACGCGTTTGACACTTCACTGATGGCGGAAATCGTATCGAGCCGCGAGCCGCCGTCGATCACGACCACGTCGTACTGCGCGTACAGTTCGGCGAGACGCTTGAGCGCATCGCGGCGTTCGGCATCCGTCGCCGGCGCCACCGCGGCGCCGCTCGTGCCGCCCGCGACGAGCGTGAGATTGTGATCGATCGCGATCGGCAGATCCTCGGGTACCGCGCGCGGATCGCAGAGCATCCAGAGGCTGTGCGTCGGACGCGCGCCGAAGAGATGATGCAGCGAGCCGCCGCCTTCGTTCGCGTCGATGAGCAGCACGCGATCGCCGCGTTCGGCAGCGGCGAGCGCATGGAGCGCCGCCACCACCGACGTGCCGACGCCGCCCTTGCCGCTCGCGACCAGCAACGGCGTAGGCGCCGGTGCGGGTTGCGGCACGCGTGGATCGTGGGTCGGCGCGATCATGCGGCCTCCCACATCGCGACGCTATGCAGCTTCACGTACACCGGCAGCTCGGCCAGCGAGACGACGGGCAGATTCGGCAGGACCGGCTCGATGAGTCGGCGCAGTCCAACGCGAAGCGACGGCGGCGCGAGGACCGGCACCGGCCGGCCTTCGACCATGTTGATGCTCGACAGGTTGTCGAGCTCGCGCAGCAGGCCGCCCAGACTGTCGGGCGTGAGCAGCGACGCGGGGTTCTGATTCGCGCGCGGGCTGAAGAGACCGAGAAGCGCCATCTCGAGCTTCGGTCCAACCGTGATGCCGCGCACCGTGCCGGATTCGTCCATGTGCAGTCGTGCGATGGTATTGGTGAGTGCGCGGCGCGCGTGCTCGGTGAGCGCTTCCGGATCCTTCGTCTGATCCGCCGCGTCGGCGACCGCCTCGAGAATCGTGACGAGGTCGCGAATCGGCACGCGTTCCTTGAGCAATCTCTGAAGCACGCGATGCAGCACACCGAGCGTGAGCTTGCCGGGAATGACGTCGTCGACGAGCGCCGGGTGCGTCTTCTTGAGCGTGTCGACCATTTCCTGCACGTCCTGGCGGCCGAGCAGGTCGGCGGCGCTGGACTTGAGCTTTTCCATCAGATGCGTCGCGACGACCGTCGCCGGTTCCACGACGATGTAGCCGAGCGACTCGGCTTCGACGCGCTTGTTGGTCGCGATCCACTTGGCGGGCATGCCGAAGCTCGGATCGATCGTGTCGATGCCTTCGGTCGTGCCGATGACGCGGCCGGTATCCAGCGCCAACAGGAAGCGCGGCATCACTTCGCCGCGCGCGATCTCGGCGCCGCGCAACTTGATGATGTACTCATTGGCCGGCAGGCGAATGTCGTCGCGAATGCGAATGGCCGGGACGAGAATGCCGAGCTCCTGCGCGGATTGCTTGCGCAGCATCGAGATGCGATCGAGGAGATCGCCGCCCTGCTTCTCGTCGACGAGCGGAATGAGCGCGTAGCCGACCTCGAGCTCGATCGGATCGATCTGGAGCAAGTCCGTCATCGGATCCGCGATGGGCGCGGGCGGTGCGGCCGCTTCCTTCGCCGCAACCTCTTCGGCGAAGCGTTTCTTTTCCGCGGTCTTGGCCATGCGGCCGAGCATCGCGAGACCGCCGCCGAGCAGGAAGAACGGCAGCTTCGGAAGTCCCGGTACGAGACCGAACGAACCGAGCACCGTGCCGGCGATCACCATCGAACGCGGATGCGCGCTCAGCTGCTTGGACAACGTTTCGCCCATGCGCGAGCCGCCCGCCGCGTGCGTCACCATGATACCCGCGGCGGTCGAGATGATGAGCGCGGGAATCTGCGTGACGAGACCGTCGCCGACGGTGAGGATCGTGTACTGCGACAGCGCCTGGCCGATCGGCAGGCCGCGCTGGAATGCGCCGATAAAGATGCCGCCGACGATGTTGATCGCCGTGATGAGCAAACCGGCGATCGCGTCGCCCTTCACGAACTTCGACGAGCCGTCCATCGCGCCGTAGAAGTCGGCGGCTTGCGAGATCTCGTCGCGGCGCTTCCGCGCTTGCTTCTCGTCGATCAGGCCGGCGGAGAGATCGGCGTCGATCGCCATCTGCTTGCCGGGCATCGCGTCGAGGGTAAAGCGCGCCGCGACTTCGGCAACGCGGCCCGCACCTTTCGTGATGACGATGAAGTTGATGCCGACGAGAATGATGAAGAGCACGAGTCCGACGGCATAGTTGCCGCCGATCACGAACTCGCCGAACGCCTGAATCACCGCGCCCGCATGACCTTGTGACAGGATCAAACGTGTCGAGCAGACGTTCAGCGCCAGACGGAACAGCGTGAGCAGCAACAGCAGCGACGGGAAGCCGCTGAACTCGAGTGGATCGGTGGTGTTCAGCGCGACGAGCAGCACCACGAGCGAGGTGCCGATGCTCGTCGCGAGAAGCAGATCGAGCACGACGCCGGGCAGCGGCACCATCAGCAGCGCGACGATCGCCAGCACCGCGATCGCCAGACCCACCTCGGCGTTGCGCTTGCCGTTCGACTGCATCATCGGCAGCGGAGCGACGGCGGTACTCATGCCAGTTTGCTCAAGCGAGCGGCGCCCAGCTTGCCGCGGGTGCGGATCACGAAGGCGAGGACTTCAGCGACGGCCATGTAGAGCTCGTAGGGGATCATGGTACCGACGCGCGCGGTCTTGAGCAGCGCGCGGGCGAGCGGGCGGTTCTCGACCATCGGCACGCCCGCCTCGCGTGCGATCTCCTTGATGCGCTCGGCGACTTTGTTCATGCCGATGGCGAGGACGATCGGGGCGGGGGCGATGCTCGTGTCGTACTTGATGGCGATGGCGATGTGCGTCGGATTGACGATGACGACGTCGGCCTTCGGCACATCCTTCATCATTTGCTTGCGGGCGTACTGGCGGGCGATGGAGCGGCGGCGCTGCTTCACGTGCGGGTCGCCGTCGTTCTGCTTCATCTCCTGCTTCACCTCTTCCTTCGTCATGCGCAGCGACTTTTCGAGCTGCCACCACTGCCAGACGTAGTCGGCCGCGGCGAGCGCGAGGTAGGCGCCGCCCGCGGTGGCGAGCATGCGCACCGAGTAGTGCTTGACGACGTAGAGGAGTCCGAGCTGCGATTCCTGCGACAGCGCGATGGCGTCGGGCAACGCCGCCTTGATCGAGCCGTACACCGCGAGACCGACGATCGCGACCTTCGAGAGCGACTTGAGGATCTCGATTACCGCGCGCATGCCAAACATGTTCTTGGCGTTGGCGAGCGGATTGACTCGGTTGAAGTCGGGCATGATCGGCTTGGCCGACAACACGCCGCGGCCTTGCAGCGCCGCCATGGCGAACGTGCCGACGCCCATCGCGACGAGTAACCCGGCGATGGCGGCGAACGTCTTCATCGCGGTCTCGCGCAGCAGCAGCGTAGCGGACGCGCCGTCGAGCGCGACGTTGCCGACGTTGGCGAGCCCGTGTCCCATGATCTCGAACAACCCATGGCCGGCGATCGGCGCGACGCTCGAGAGCACCACCGCGCTGCCGAGCAGCGAAGCGGCGATCGTGAGCTCCTGGCTCTTCGCAATCTTGCCCTCCTCGCGCGCGTCATCGCGTTTTCGAGGAGTGGCGTTTTCTGTGCGTTCCGCTTCGGTATCGGCCATTACGCCGTCCCCCGCATGAGCGCACTGAAGACGTGATCGAGCGCGTTGTTGTACACCCCGGACCAGCCGTGGTAGAACGCGCCGATGAACGGAATCGACGCGGCGAGCGCGAAGAGGCCAATGCCGATCTGAATCGGGAAGGCGACGGACAACAGATTGAGCGCCGGCGCGGCGCGCGAAAGAATCGCGAGCGCCGTGTTGGCGACGAGCACCGCGGCGATGACCGGCGCCGCGAATTGAAGCCCGAGCGAGAACAGCACACTCGCGCCGCGCACCATGGACAAGAGACCCAACGCATGCGCGCCGCTGCCGACGGGAATCAGATGTGCGCTGCGCGCGACGGCGTCGATCATGACGAGATGCCCATCGACGGCCAGCATCATCGTGATCGCGAACAGATTGCCGAACGAGCCGAGCACGTTTTCGGACGTGTTGTTGATGGGGTCGAGGATCGCTGCGCCCGACAGGCCGATCTGCGTGCCGATGAGGTCACCGGCCACCGACGCCGCGCCGACGAGCAACGCGGCGCCCAGTCCAAGCGCGAATCCGATCAACATCTCCGCCATGAACGTCTCGGGCGTGATGCGCGGAATGCCGGTGGCCGACGCCAGCGCAATCGGCTGCAACAGCACGGTCAGCAGAATCGTGATTCCCGCGCGCAGCATCACGGGCACCGTCTTCGTGGAGAAGACGGGTGCGATCGTGACCAAGCCCCCGATGCGTGCGGCGAGCAGCACGAACGTCTGGAAGGAGCCGGGGGCGAAGAGATCGAACATGCGCTGGGCGCTGGGCGATGGGCGGTGGAGAACTACGAGATCAACGACGGAAGACTTCTGAATAACTCAGTGGTGTATTTCACGAGCAGCTGGATCACCCACGGAAGGGCGATGAGAAAAACCGCGCTGACGCCGACCAGCTTCGGCACGAACGCCAGCGTTTGTTCCTGGATCTGCGTCACCGCCTGAAGCACGCTGACGGTGAGGCCAACGAGCAGCGCCACGACGAGCATGGGCCCCGAGATGAGCAAGGCCAGCATGATGGCGTTGCGCGCGAGATCGACGACGAGAGCGTGAGACATGGATTATTTGAAGCTTGTGACAAGGCTCTGAACGATCAGGGACCAGCCATCGACCAACACGAAGAGCAGCAGCTTGAACGGCAGCGAGATCATCGCGGGCGGGAGCATGAACATGCCCATGCTCATCAACACCGAAGACACGGCGACGTCGATCACGATGAACGGCAGGAAGAGCGCGAAACCGATCTGAAACGCGGTGCGCAGCTCGCTGATCACGAACGCGGAGGTCAGCGTGACGGTCGGCACGTCGGCGATCGACGCCGGCGCCGGCGTGTGGCTCATGCGCACGAACGTCTCGACGTCCTGCGGACGCACCTGCTTCAGCATGAAGGCGCGAAACGGCTTCACGCCAAGATCCATCATCTGGGCCTGGTCGATCTGGCCGTCCATCCATGGCGTGAGCGCCGTGCGATTGAACTCGCTCAAGGTCGGCGCCATCACGAAGCCCGTGAGCAAGAGCGCGAGCGCGGCGACGAGCTGCGCCGGCGGCGACGTCTGCGTGCCGAGCGCTTGTTTGAGGAAGTTGAGGACGATGAGGATTCTGGTAAATCCCGTCATCATCAGCAGCAGCGTCGGCAAGAGGGTCATGAGACCCATCATCACGACGATACCCACCGTACCACTCAGGTGCAGCCCGTCGCCGTTGCCGACCTTGATGTCCATCTGCGGCGCACCCTTCGCACCGGTCAGCATGGAGCTCGTCGTGGCGCTCGCCGCGAGACGCTGCACGATGTCGGCGGGCGATGCCCCCGCGCTCGTTCCGGCCTTCGTGCCCGCAACCGCCTGGGCCACGATGTTGGCGCGCTGCGCCTGCGTGGTCGGCTTGGGCGTTTGCGCGCGCGCGAGCGTCGACGACGCGATCGCGAACACGACGACGAGTCCCGCCGTCTTGAGCGCGCCCTTGAACGCGGCCTTGAAGTCGAGCGGCGACACCGGACGTCGTGTCGGAAACTCCGACTCGCCGCTTCCGATCGTTGCTGGACGGCTTCCCGACGTCGTATTCGCGACTTCAGCGGCCTCGAGCTCGAATAGGCGATTGACGCCGCCTTCACCAACCGACACGGCGACGACGCGCTCGCCGACGCGAATCACGGCAATGCCTTGCTTGGGACCGAGCGCGAGCCGCTGCACCACTTCCATACGAAGCGAGGTGCCGGACGACGACGTCGGCGCGAAACGACGAAGCAGCTTGAGAGCGATGCCGAGCAGCGCGAGGACGAAGCCCAGCGTGAACAGCACACCCATCACCGACCCAAACGTCACGCGTTGCCCTCGGTCGCGGGCAGCGAGGAGATGATGCGCGTGATGCGAACGCCGAAGTGCTCACCGAGCACCACGACTTCGCCTTCCGCGAAACGGCGGTCGGCAACGAAGAGGTCGATCGGCTCACCGGCGAGACGCTCGAGCTGCACCACCGATCCGCGGCCCAGGCGCAGGATTTCCTGCACCGTCATCCGCGTGCGTCCGAGCTCGATGGACAGCGGCAGCGTCAGGTCCATCAACATCGAGATCGGCACTTCGGTGCCGGCGGTCGGACTGTTCTGGAACTCTTCGAGCGGCGGCGGCGCGACCTGGCCCGCGGCGTTGGTGAGCGCGTCGATTTCGGACTGATTCATGGCTTGTCGTCCACAGAAGTCGGAAGGGGTTCAGCACTGAGCGGCTCGAGCACACGCACGGCGAGCTTGCGGCCGACGCGGCCCGCGCTCGTCTTGAAGCGCGGCGAATTGCCAACGAGCAGGTTGACGGTCGTATCGATCGGAATGCCGGTCGACAGCATGCTGCCGGCCTTGAGCCCCGCGATGTCGCGCATCGACAGCCGGAACTCGGGCAGTCGCGCCGACATCTCGACGCGCGTCGCGCGCAACGCGCCCTCGCTGATCGCGCGTTGTCCGGGCGGCTCGCGCCGCGCCTGGTGCGCGCGCGCGCTCGCGCTGTTCATGACGAAGAATTTTTCGAGCACCGAAAGCGGCACCGCGATCGAGACCAGACTCTCCGTGCCCGCGAAACGCGCGGTGATGTTGGTGACGAGCACCGGCGCTTCACGCGCCGCCGCCTGTATGATTTCTGGAATGGACTCGAAGCCCGACAGCGTGAGCTCGAGCTCGACGTGGTCTTCCCAGATTTCCTGCACGAGCGCCATGACGCGTTCGGCGACCACACGCACCGCGAGGCGCTCGATCGGCGTCAGGGCGCGATCGAGGATCGTCGTCTCCGCGCCGCCGCCGAACAGCCGGTCGACGAGGAAGTAGGCGAGCTCGCGGCCGATGTCGATCACGGCCTGCTCGCCCACCGCGTCCGCGCCGCTCTTGTCCTTGATGTCCGCGATGAACGAATTGCAGCTCGGCGGCAGCGACAGCACGTATTCGCCGAACGAGATCTGCTCGACGCTCTCGAGCTTGAGATCGACGACGCCGCGCACGCGGCCCATGAGCCATCCTTCGAGCGACTTCACGAGGCGGCTGTACATCGCCTCGAGCACGTGCAACCGCTCCTTGGAGACGCGGTGCGGGCGGCGGAAGTCGTAGACCTGGACATCCTGCTGCGGGCGCGGAATGACCGGCGCTTCCGCGGCCTCGCCGCGCATCAGGCGATCGATGTCGTTCTGCGACAGCTGCTGTGTGATCTGCTCCGTGGAGCGCGTCGGACGAGGTGCGCTCATTGGATCACGAACTGCGGAAAGAAGACCTTGAGCACGGTGCCTTTCGGGAACACGGGACCGACGGCGTCGAGGACTTCTTTCTTCAGCTCGTCGCGGTGACTGATGTCCGCCAGCTCGTCGACCGTCTTCTTGCCCATGAGCGCCAGGATGCGATCGCGCACTTCGGCTTCCCTGTCCTTCATCATCTGCTCGCCGGTGCCGTCCTTCAGCTCGAAGGTGGCGGTCATCATGAGGAACCGGGTGCCGCCGCTACCAGCGGGGTTGAGCACGAGGTTCTCGATCGCGTGGTCGATCGCGCTCGCGGATTCCTCGGCCTTTTTGGGCGCGGCTTTGGCGGCGTGACCCTTGGCGAGCATGGGACCGAGGGCGAAGAGTCCAGCGCCGGCGCCGGCGAGAATGCCGGCGAGCGCGAGAATGAGCACCAGCCCCTTGCCCTTCTTGGGTTCGGCGGCTGCTGCGTCTGTTTCGGGGACCTGTTCGATGGCTTGAGTCGCCATGGGTCGACGGGGGAAGGCGGGAGGGATGGTGCCGGCGGGACGTGCGAAGGAGGGAGTTGCGGCACCGGAAAAAGCAGGGCCCATGCCTAGCGATGGGCGATGGGAGATGGGCGCTGGGTGTGTGCGTAAGTCACTCAGATAGAGTGAGTTACAATGGAAACGAAAGTTTTCATTCTACCCTTGCCACCACGAACACAAATGGCCGCCCGGCAGGAAATTCCTACCTGTCAGCGGCCATTTCTGCCTACCCGAGCGATTGGGCGTCAAGCGAGCCGTTCACGCCCATCGCCCAACGCCCATCACCTAACGCTCATCGCTACTGCTTCAGCTGCACCAGCTCCTGAAGCATCTGGTCCGACGTCGTGATGACGCGACCGTTCGCCTGGAACCCGCGCTGCGCAACGATCATGTCCGTGAACTCGCGCGCCAGGTCGACGTTCGACATCTCGAGCGCGCCGCTCGCGATGCTCGACGCATTGCCCGAACCTGCATAGCCGACCACGCCTTCACCCGAGTTCGACGTCGAGGAGTACATGTTGTCGCCGACGCGATTGAGGCCCGTCGGGTTGTTGAAATCAGCCAGCGCGATCTGCCCCAGCGTCTGCGTCGTGCCGTTCGTGAACGAACCGACGACCGTGCCGCTCGCATCGATCGTGTAGCCCTGCAGCGTGCCGTTGCTGAAGCCGTCCTGATCGTTCATGACGGCGTTCGCCGAGCCGGCGAACTGCGACAGGCCGCTCATGCCGCTGCCGAGATCGATCTTGATGTCCACCGTCGCGGCGCCCGAGTTCGGCGTGAACTTGATCTCCGGCGGAACGAACGGTGCCGTCGTGTCGACCGTGCCGTCCGACTTGAACGTAATCGGGTGCGTGGGGCTGCCCACTTCCGTCACGCCGGCGGCCGTGATGTCCAAGCCCGACGGATCGATCTTCCAATCCCACTTGTCGGCCGCGGTCTTCCACATGACCATCTTCACCTGGTGCTTGTTGCCGAGCGAATCGTAGGCGTTGATCGACAGATCCTTGAACGAGTCCGCGTTCTGCGGCAGCGCGCGCTGCGTCGCATCGAGCGGATCGAGGGTCGCGGCCGCGCCCTTGTCGAAGATGCCGGCCGACGCATCGAGATTGCCGCCGATCTTGATCGTGGTCGTCGCGCTGGCCGGCGCCGTCTGGCCGAACGGAATGGTGATGTTGGTCAGGTTCGGCTGGAGCTTGCCGCCCACGGCCATCTGGCCCTGCACGTGATAGCCGTTGTCGCCCGACACGAGCGAGCCGTCGGAGTCGAGCTGGAAGTTGCCGGCGCGCGTGTACAGCGTCTCGGCGCCCTTCTTCACGACGAAGAACGAGTTGCCCTGAATTGCGAGATCGGTGGTGTTGCCGGTCGTCTCGAGGTTGCCCTGCGTGAACGCGGTGTCGATCGTGCCGATCGCCGAGCCCAGTCCGACCTGCACCGGGTTGACGCCGCCGACGTTCGTGTCGGGGCGGCTGGCGCTCGAGATGAGCTGCGCGAAGCCTTCCTTGAACGTGACGCGGCCGGACTTGAACGCGACGGTGTTGACGTTGGCGATGTTATTGCCGATTACGTCCATGTGGGTCTGCTGGTTCTTCAGACCGGTGACCGCCGATGAGAGCGAGCGAAGCATTGATGAATCCTGGGAAGAGGGAAGAAGAGGCGGGTCGGCCGCGAGCCGTCGTGAGGGAGGCGGTGCGGCGTGTTCTGGTTCGTTAATTCAAGATCTTGATGACGTTCGCGTACGGGACGTTCGTGCCGGCGACGGTGAGCGTGAGGCCCGACGTTCCCGAGCTGACGCCGGTCACACGACCGGTCGTGTAGGTCTGCACCGAGACGGCGCTGCCGTCGGCGGCCTTCACGTCGATCGAGTAGGTGTAGTTGCCGGCCGGCAAGTTGTCCGCCGCCGAACCGAGGGTGATGGTCTGCTGCGAGCCGGCGCTCACGGCGCCGAGGTCGCGCGTGCCGACTTCCTTGCCCGACGCATCGAGAATGTGAAGCGTCGCGCTCGCGCCGTTCGCCGCAATGTCCGCGGTGACGCTCGTCGCGCCGTCCGTGCCGCCGAGCTGGAGACCGTTGCCGGTCGCCATGACGGTGTGGCCGATGGTATTGATCGCCGACGTAGCCTGCACCGCGCCGAGCAGCGATGTCGACGAGGTCTGCTGGTTGGTGAGCGTCTCGTTGATGTTCTGCAGCTGCTCGAGACTCGAGAACTGCGCGAGCTGCGTGGCCATCTGCGTGCCGTCCATCGGATTCATCGGATCCTGATTCTGCATCTGCGCCACCAGCAGCTTCAGGAACGCGTTCTTATCCATCGCGCCGCCTGGTGCGGCGGCCTGCGTCGTCGCCGCGGCGGCCGCGGCGGCGGGATTTGTCGGCGCCGCCGGAGCCACCGGCAGCGTCGGCGTGGTGGTGGTCGTCGTGGACGTGACCATTACTTGCGGCCTCCGCGCTGTTCGCGCTGTTGCTGGCGGCTCTGGCGATCCTGCTGCGTTTGCTGCCGCTCTCGTTGATCCTGCTGTTGCTGCCACGCATCGCTGCGCTGGAAGCGCGATTGATTCGACGCGTCGCCGGAGTTCTGGCCGGCCTGCGAACCCGCGGCGGCGGCGATGCCGCCCTGATCGGTCGCCGCGCGGACGCGCACCGAGTCGACCTGCATGCCGTCCTTCGTCAACGCGCGTACGAGCTCATCGCTGCGCGCGCTCATCGCTTGCGCGCCGCGCAGATCCGCCGCGTTGATCGTCGTATCGAGCGACGACCCGCGGAGCGCGACGTGAATCTGATCCGTGTTGCCGTTGCCGGCGTCGACGGACATCGTGATGTGCGACAGCGGACGCGCCGGTGCGTTGTCCATGACCGACTGAACGTGCTCGGCCCGCGCTGCGGCGTCCGTCCCGGACGCCGGCGCCACCGTGCCGGTCGAGAATTGATTCGATGTCGTGTCGCGCATCGGAAATGCGCCGAGCGAGCCATAACGACCGCGCGAATCACTCTGCGTGCCGCTGTCGTTCGCCTGGTCGCCGGTGTTCTGGCCGCGCGCACCGTTGCGCGCGGTGGCGGCGATCGCGGAATGCGTCGCGGCGTTCGGCGTTGCCTTGCCCGGCACGTTCGCCGACGTCGGCAACGCGGGCTGCGAGGCGTTCGCACGATGAGCATTCGCGGCATTCGCCGCATTCGAGGTCAGCTGGCTCGCAGCCACCGATGCCGGATTCGCCGCGGTTGCCTTCATCGACGTTGCATTCGCAGCCGTCGCGTACGCCACGTGCGCATGCGTCGTTGCGGCGTTCGCGAATTCAGTGTTGGCCGATGCCGAGTTCATGGAGGTTGTGGGATTCGCTCGCACGGCCGCCGGACGCGCCGATGCATCTGGCGCCGCCGCTTGGGCAACGCGAGCGATCTGGCCGGGCTGCGCGACCTGCGCAACGCGCGCGGTCGAGGCCACCTGCGCGACCTGCGCGACACGAGCCACTCCGCTGGGCTGCGCGATCTTGATGTTGGACACCGGCGCCAGCTGGGCCAACCGCGCGATCGACACTCCACCCGGGCCTGTCGCGTCAGCCGGCGCGTCGGGCATTAGAGATGTCTCATCGACGGCCGCGCCGGTGCCGGGCAGCTCGAGGTGGCCCGGGTCGCGCGCGCCGAGCGTGTGCAACCCTTCTTCGTTCGCGATGCGCTGCAGCGCCGCGTAGGCGTTCGGCCCCGCCTTGCCTCCGTCGAGAATGAGATCGACGGCGCGGCCCTGCGTGTGCTTCGAGTTGTGCGTCCAGGTAACGACGGGGCCGGCCGTATCCCGGCCCTGCTCGTACAGCGCATCCTGGCGCGACTGCGTGCGGAACGTCTCGGCCACTTCGACTTCGTGGCCGGTTTCGCTCTGCACGCGTTGAATCACGCGCGACAGCTTGGCTTGCAGCGCGGGGTCGAGCGCCGCCACCGAACGAACGATGTCGTTGGGCGACGTTGGGAGCACCGTCGCCAGTGCCCCATGCACCGGATCGCTGCCGGTGGACTTGTCCTTTCCGGTGGATCCGGTCGCGTCATCGTCGACGCCCGTCGCGTCCTGCTGGTCGAGCTCCGACGTGCCGGCGACAGTCGCCGGCGCCGCCTGAAGCTTGGGCGCCGCGGCGAACATCACACCCGCCAGAAGTCCCGCAAACGACGGCGCGGCAGCATCGGCGCGCGCGTCGCGGGCGTTCGGCGTCGTATCGGACGCGGGCAAGGCGGAAAACAGTCCGCCGACTGGAGTGGTCATCACTATCGTTTACCCTGAATTTCGAGTTTGCTCAACGTGGCGACTCGCTCCGGCGGCAGCGCCGCCATGATCGAGGCGGCTTGCTTGACGCCGACGTAGCCGAGAATGATGTGGACGTCGTTGTCGCTCATGTGCTCCAGCACCTTGGCCGCCTGCTTCGCGTCCATTGAGGTGAAGACTTTCGCGAGCCGGCGTTCCGATCCTTCGCCAGCCGTGTCGTTCGCCGGTGCGGCGGCTGCTGGTGCGGCGGCTGCTGGTGCGGCGGCCGCTGGTGCGGGCGTCGCTGCTGCCTTGGTCGGCGTTGGCTGCGTTGGCTGGGTTGGCTGCGCCGGCACGATCGGCGAGGCTTTCGCCTTCAACGAGTCCGTGCGCAGATTCACGCCCGGCGGTGCGCTGTCGACCGGCGGCGCCACCGGCTGACCCGACGCGACGACAGCAGTGTCGGTGCGCGTCGAGTCCGCGGGTTTCCGGGTGCTGTCCGCCGCCGTTGAATCGGCGGCGGCGGAGGAATCAGGCTTCGCGGGGAGCGGCTTCGTCATCATGACCTTGGCGCCTGTGGCCGCCGCGGTCGATACGACAAATGCGATGATGCCAATGACAACCGGCTTCATGCGCTCGCCGCTCCCGTCCCGCCGTTGTCACTGTCGGTGCTCGTATCGCGGCGGGTGAATCGCGACAACGCCAACTCGTCCATCTGCTTCATCTCCTGGGCGCTGTCTTCCACGCGCCAATTGGCGAAGTGACGATCGCGCAACCGGCTCAACACGCGGCGCGCCTGCAGCGCCGAGGTGAGGTCGGTGCGGGCCTGCGTCACGAGCTGCTCCGCCATCTCGACGCGCGACTGCGCGTCGACGATGTGATGGTTCAGCTGCTCGATGACGTAGCCGATCGTCTTGAGCTGCCCGATCGTGGGCTCGCTCGCGTGCGCGGTGCGCAGCGCGGCCGAGCCGCTCTGGCGAATCGTCTCGAGCGCCTTCTGGGCGACGCGGGCCTGATCGGCCGCGGTTTCCGCTTCCGCGAGCTTCGCGGCGACCTGCCGTTCGTGCTGCTCGCGCAGGTCGAGGACCTGCTGCAGACGAAACTTGAACGCGCTCATGACGACCTCCTCGTCGTGTGATCGATCTGGGACGCGATGGAGACGAGCGCCCGTCTCGTTGCGTCGAATGCCGTGCTCTCTTCCGGAGTTTGCTGCAGAAATTCAAGGACCTGCGGCCGAAGCCGCAGCGCGGCATCGACGCCGCGATCCGAGCCTTCGTGATACGCGCCCACGAGAATGAGATCCTCCTTCTCGCGATACGACGCCTCGAGCCGCCCCACGGCGTTCGCCGCGGCGCGATGTTCCGCCGCGATCACATGGTCGCGCACGCGGCTCTTGCTTTCGAGCACGTCGATCGACGGGTAGTGCCCCGCGCCGGCGAGCTTGCGCGTCAGCACGATGTGGCCGTCGAGAATGGAGCGGCTCGCGTCGGCGACCGGCTCGTTGAAATCGTCGCCGTCCACGAGGACGGTATAGATTCCTGTAATACTACCTTTCTCATCGGTGCCGGCTCGCTCGAGCAGCCGCGGCAGCGCCGCGAACACCGACGGCGGATACCCCTTCGTGGTCGGCGGCTCGCCGACGGCAAGCCCGATCTCGCGCCACGCCATCGCGACGCGCGTCACCGAGTCCACCATCAGCAACACTTCCTTGCCCTGATTTCGGAAATACTCGGCGATCGACGTCGCGACGAGAGCGCCGCGGGCGCGCACCAGCGCCGCCTGGTCGCCGGTTGCCACCACGATCACCGATCTCGCGAGCCCTTCCGGTCCGAGCGAGTTCTCGATAAAGTCGCGCACCTCGCGGCCACGTTCGCCGAGCAGCGCGATCACGTTCACATCAGCTTTGGCTTGACGCGCGATCATGCCCAGCAGCGTCGACTTGCCGACACCCGAGCCGGCGAAGATGCCGACGCGTTGTCCCTTGCCGAGCGTCAGGAAGCCGTCGATCGCGCGAACGCCGGTCTCGAGCGGCTCGTGAATGATCTGGCGCTCGAGCGGATGCGGCGGCTCGGCCGACAGCGGCATGCGCGTCGCGTGATCGATGCGTCCTTTCCCGTCGATCGGATGACCGAGGCCATTGAGCACGCGGCCGAGCAGCCCGGGGCCAACGTCGGCGCCGAAGCTGCGGCCAAGCGGAGTCACGCTCGATCCCGGATGCAATCCGTCGATGTCGCCGAGCGGCATGAGCAGCACACCGCGCTCGTGAAAGCCGACGACTTCGGCGAGCACTGACTTCTCTTCGTTCATCGACGTGACGCGGCAGAGCTCCGACAGACCGACGTCGAGTCCCGCGGCCTCGATGACGAGGCCGACGACGCGCGTCACGCGTCCCATGCGGTAGATGCGCGGCAGATCGCCGATGCGCGAGGCGAGACGATTCTTAAGCATCGATCACCGCCATGCGGCGATACGCGCGCTCCAGCGCCGTATCCACGCGTCCATCGACAATGCGATCGCGGCCCTCGACGAGACAGCCACCACGCGCCACGCGCGCATCGGCAAGCCAGCTCGCGTCGCGCGTGCCGGTGATCGGCGCCATGTCCCGCTTCCCATCGCCGCCGGGGCCATTGAGCGTCAGCAGCGCAAGATCGAGCGGATTTACACGAATCCGCACGCTCTGCTCGATCGGAAATTCAGTCAGTGCACGACGGACCAGGTCCGCCACGAGCTCGCGATCGAGGCTCACTTCGCGCGCCACGATCTGGCGCGCGACGATCACCGCGAGCGCGGCGATGTTTTCTTCGATCACCGCCGGCGCGAGCGACGCGACTTCGCGCATCTGCGTGACGACCTGATTGATCACACCGAGCGATTCGTCGACGCGCGCTTGCGCGGCGGCGGTGGCGCGACGCTCGCCGTCGGCGAGACCGCGCGCGTACCCTTCGTCGATCAGTCGCGACTTCTCTTCGGCGGTGAGCTGCGCGTTGGCGGCTGCCGTCGGCGGAACAGTCGGCGTCCCACGCGGCGTCGCCATCGGCAGCTTGAGCTCCTGCAGCGGCCAGGTCGCGCCCGCGACGGATTGCTCCGACACGGGCGTCTGCCGCACCGTCGCGGCGCCCGTCGCTCTAAACGACGAGGTCATCCGCGCCTCCGCCGACCACGATCTCGCCGGCGTCCTCGAGCTTGCGAATCATCGCGACGATCGCCGTCTGCGCCGATTCGATGTCGCGCTTCCGCGCGGGTCCGAGCATCTCCATCTCTTCCTTGAGCGCGGCCGACGCACGCTGCGACATCGCGCCAAGGATCTTGTTCCTGACTTCGTTCGACGCCGACTTGAGGGCCAGCGCGAGCTCCTTGACGTCGATCTCGCGCAACAGGCGCTGCATCGACCGATCGTCGAGGCTGACGACGTCTTCGAAGACGAACATGAGGTTGCGAATCTGCTCGCAGAGCGCCGGATCCTTGTCCTCGACGCCGCGCATGATCGCCTTCTCGAGCGACGGCGCGACGAGATTGAGCATCTCGGCCACCACCGCCGGTCCACCGGAGGTCGTGAGGCTCTGCGCCGGTCCAAGATCCGTCTCGGTCACGATCGACCGCTCGATCAACACGAGCATGTCCGGCGAGACCTTTTCCATGCGCGCGACGCGCAGCACGACTTCGGCGCCGAACTGCGGATCGATTTCCTTGAGTACGTGCGCCGTGTGCTGCGGATCCAGATGCGCCAGGATGAGCGCCACCGTTTGGGGGTGCTCACCGCGCAACATGTTGCCGAGCTGCTGCGGGTCCGCGTTGCGCAAGCGATGCAGACCGGCCGTCTCGGAGATCTGCGCCTGAATGCGCTTGAGCATCGCGCCGGCCTTCTGCACGCCGAACGCCTTCTCGAGCACTTCGCGGGCGAACTCCATACCGCCCGCGGCGATCGAGTCGGCCGCCATCATGATGTCGAGCCACTCGGAGAGCACGGCCTCGGTGGCCTCGGTGCTCACGCGATCCATGCGCGCGATCTCGAAGGAGATCTCTTCGACCTCCTCCGCACCGAGCTTCTGCGTGATCATCGCCGCCGATTCGGAGCCGAGGACCATGCACAGGATCGCCGCCTTTTGGGCGCCGGTGAGCTGCTGGAGCTGATGCGTCCGCGCGAGATTCATTGCCGCCATGGCTTAGGCTTCCTTCAACCAGGCGCGTACGACGCGCGCGGCGACGTCGGGCTGCTGCTCGATCGTCGAGTTCACTTTGTCGCGCATCGTGTTGGTCGGCATCACGACGGGAATGAGCGGATTCGCGCCCGCGACGAGCGCCGGCTGCGGCGGATGCGTTTCCGCGCGCGGCAGCTGCATCACCGCATGCGTCGACGCACCCGCGGACTTGAGCGACTTGAGGCTGATCAGCGCGATCACGATGATCAGCACCAACCCGAGAATCCCAAGCAGCGGACGTTGCGCCGTCTGCACCACTTTGATGATGTCGGTGTGCGGCACGTCGGGTGGTGCCACCGCGATCGGCGCGAACGGAACGCTCACGACCGACACGACGTCGCCGCGCGTGGAGTCGGCGCCGACCGCACTGCGCACGAGCGTTTCGATCTGCTGCAACTCCGCCGCTGAACGCGGAGTCGGCGACGCGGTCTTGCCCTTCGCCGCCGTTGCCGGCGCGCGATCCGCGACCGCGACCGCGACGGTGAGTCGCTTGATGGTGCCCGGCGCGGCGACGAACTGCTCGGTGCTGCGCGTGTTCTCGTATGTCGTCGACGTGTTGTTCTGACCGGCGCCGCCTTGCGCGCCGGGAACGATCTCCGCCTTCTGCTCGGCGGTGACGGCCTGTTTTTCGGGATCGACGGCGGCGACGGTGCGCTCGACGTGATCGAAGCTCATCGCGGCGGAGACCTGCACGCGAAGGTTGGTGGTGCCGACCATCTGCGCGACGATCTTCTCCGCCTTGTCGCGGAGATAGTCCTCGACTTCACGCTGCATGGCGAGCTGGCGGCTGGTCAGCCCCGTGGGTGACGAGGCTTCCTCTCCTTCAGAGAGCAAGCGGCCGGCGTCGTCGACGATCGTGACGTGCTCGCTCGTGAGCCCTTCGACGCTCGACGCGACGAGGTGTGCGATGCCTTTCACGATCTCGGGATCCGGATCGCCGCTCTTGAGCTTGAGCACCACGCTCGCTTCCGTCGGCTTGTCCTGCGCCGCGAATCCGTCGGTCTCGTGCATCACGAGATGCACCTGCGCCTTGTCGATGCCGCGCATCTGCCCGACCGTCCGCTCCAGCTCTCCCTCGAGCGCGCGGCGGTAGTTGATGCGCTGTGTGAAATCCGTCATGCCCCACGACGGCTGATCGAACAGCTCCATGCCCGGGCGGCCCGCGTTCGGAATGCCGCCCTTCGCCAGCGCCACGCGCGCCTTCGCGAGATCGCCGGCGGCGACCATGATGTCGGCGCCGCCGCGCTCGAGGCGATACTTCACGCCCGCTTGATCGAGCTTGTCCGTCATGGCGGAGACACTCTCCAGCGGAACGCCGGAGAGCGCAGGCACCCACGTCGGCGCCCCCGCCCACTGCGAGACGGCGAAGATCAGGATGGCCGCGACGAGGCCGACGCCGAGCATGACTGCGCGGCGCGGTCCACCGATACGATCGAAGAGCGAAGAGAAATCAGGCATTTATCTCGGTCATCCCATCTGCATGACGGTCTTGTACGCATCCATCACTTTGTTGCGAAGCTCGACGAGCATCTCGAGCGAGATCGACGCTTCTTCACTCGCCGCCATCACCTGGTGCAGCTCCACCGGTTGGCCTTGCACGAATTGTTGGATGTAGTTCTGGGCGACATCCTGCGTGGCGCTCACCTGATTGAGCGCGCGCGTCAGCGTGTCGCCGAACGATCCACCGCCGGGCCGCGACTGGCCGGACCCCGCGATGCTGTTCTCGCCGGCGATGTCGAGCCCGAGCTTGCGCGGGCCGGTCGGACCACCGAAGCTCGAAGGTCCGCCGAACCCGCCCATGCCACCGATCGGTGCGGTCATGAGAGATCTCAGATCTTGACGTCGAGACGGCCGCCGCGATTGGCGGGCATCTGCGCCGTCTTCATGTCGGTGAACGCGCGGCCGTAGGTCAGCGGACCCATGTTGCCGGCCTTGGCGAAGAACGCGCGCTCTTCGCCGGAGAGGATGCTCCACAGAGCGGGATCGGTGCCCGGAGGCGGCTCGACCGGAACGCCGGCGCCTGCCCGGCCCGCGGCGGTCGCGGGCTGCTGCGGCGCAAGCGGCGTCGTGTTCGCGACGCCGGCCGCCGGCTTCTGGCCGGGCTGACGTACGTCTCCGGTGGTGTCGCGCAGCGGGAGCTGCGGCCGGTTGATTCCGCTGTTACCAATTCCGTAAATCGACATTATAGAACGCTGAAGTCGAGGAAGTCGGGCAAATACCGCTTAGATATCGATCGCTTTGTGCAACATCGCCCGCGCGACCTGAAAGACCGTGGCGTTGGCCTCGTACAGGCGGCGCGAGTTCATGAGATCCATCATTTCGTCCGTCATGTTCACGTTCGGCATGTGGACGTATCCATTCTTGTCGGCGTCGGGGTGGCCCGGGTCGTAGACCATCGGGCCGTCCGTCTTGTCTTCGCCGATCGACGCCACGCGCACGCCGCCGGTGGCGTCGGTGCCGTCGAACGAGGAGGTCGTCGCGGTGGCGAGCGCGTTCTGTGTCGCCGCGGCGGCTGCATTGACGGCGGCACTCGCGGTACCAGCGGTACCAGCAGTACCGCCGGCGCCCACAGTGCCTGCGGCGCCCGGCGTTGCCGGAGCGACGCCGGTCGTTGTCGTCGTCGTCGTGACGGATCCGTCGGGTCCGATCGCCTCGAGATTCACAACGCGGCGATGATACGGGCCGCCCTGCGCCGTGTGCGTCGTCTCGGCGTTCGCGAGATTCTGTGCGACGATCTCCATCCGCGTGCGCTGCGCCGACAAGCCACTCGACGCGATCGCGAGCGCGCTGAACATCGGGCGCGGCGCATCGGTGCGTGGCATGGGAGGAAAGCTCGGGAAGCTGCTGCTGCTGATGGGGCTCGTCATGGCTCAGCTCACTTGATGGAGGTGCGGAGCTGCTCGTACGCTTTCTGGAGAAGCTTGGTCATCGCATCGCTGCGGACCTGCTCGTCGGCCAACGCGGTCATGTCCGTCTCGAGATCCGCCTGCGCGGAGGGATCGGGCTGCCCGGTGGTTGGATCGATCGGCAGCGAGAACCCGTTGCCATTCACCGACGCCTGTGCGACCCGGCTCGCGATGGCGCGAGTCCGCTGCGCGCTCAAATCGAGCGCGTCTTTGAGATCGTTGGCGTTCGTGGTGCGTCCGATGATGCCGAACAGCATTGTCAGGAGGCGGGCGGAGGAGGGAACTGCGAGACCGCGAGGTAGGAAGTGCCTGTGCTTCGCGACACGAGAAAAGCAGGGCGCGGACCACAATGGAACACGAAAGAAGAGACGTGTTTTCCGCCTCGTTGCAGCATTATAAACGATTGTATGACAGTGGTTTATGAGAATCCGCGCGATTCTCTCCGCCGTCCGAAGTGGTCTGTGACCACGACGGCAGAAATGTCCCCACCGGCACCTTTTGCCGGGTGAAACAGGCCGGAAATGTTTGCCGTCGCCCCATCCACCGAAGCGGATGAGCTCATCAAACGAGCCTAGGGAAGGCTGTCGAGCAGCAATCTCGCGGCTGGCCGGCGCACCAGATCGGGCCTCACGATGCCGTACGTGTCGCCCTTCGCGACATCCGTGATCAGGTTGTAGAGGTACGCCCGATCGTACCGGTTGTTTTGAACGAAATCAGCGACGACGTCGCGAATGTCGTTCGCCTGCGCCGCGTCGTCGGTCGAATTGTTGCCGAATTCCGTGCACCAGAGCGGCGTCGACCCAACGACGCCGCGCATCGCGATCGACTTCGAGCGAAAGACCGGCGCCACCGGACGGCCATAGCAGTGAACAGCGACCGCGTCGAACTTCGTGGTGCGTTGGGCCAGACCTTTATAGAAGCCGGTTGGCTCGAGCGCGATCCCGCCCGTCACCACGATCGCCGACGGATCGGCCGACTTGATCGCGTCGTATACGGGAGGCAGAAACTGGCCATACAAATCGCCCCGGTCACGCTGCGAAAGCGACTTGTCCGACGCACCGAACCAATCATGGCGCCCGCCGTTGAAGCCGGCGTCGCCGTCCATCTCGTTCATGATTTGCCAGACGCGTTTCCGGTATGGCGCGGTCCGAACGAGCTGTCCGAGCAGCGTGGCGAGGGCGGCCCGACCCTGCGTCATCGAGTAGTCGGCGCCCGCGGGCGGCGTGTGCACCACGATCAACGACTCGATTCCCGCCCCATCGAGCTGGCCGAGCGCCGACGCCAGATTGCGCTGATAGGCGACATTGTCGGGGACGCCGTCATGGTTGAGGTCGCGCGCCTCCACCCACGCCTGCCAGTCGAGCGTCATGCGGACCTGCGTGACATGAAGCGACTGCAGGATCTTCACGACATCGGGCGTCACGGTGTGAACGCCAACACCCAAGTGGCGACCGGTGCGGCGCCAGGTCGCAAGCTCGGCGATCCCGGCAACGCCAACGAGGCCGGTGAGGCCGGCCATGCTGGAAGAAAGAAAGCGGCGGCGATTCATCACCCGCCCACGCTTCTATTTTCGCGCCGCTCCGGAATAGTCTTTCGCGAAGATCGCCTTCGGGATCATCACGTGAACGCCAACGGTGCCGTCAACCAACTGGGTGACATCCACGTCCGATGACACGCTCAGCAGCTGGTACGCGTCCTCGCGCGACAGATGATAGGTGTCGACGAGCAATTGAATGCCCTGGCGAACAGCCGTCTTCGTCGCTTTCTCCAGCACCGAGTCGGTGCCCATCGCAATCCAGTGCGTCGGTGTTTCGGCGCGCGGCCAGTCGAGATGCATGTTCTTGTGCACGACGAGCTGCACGTCGCCGATGAGCGAAGTCTCGATCGCCGTGATGTCGACCTCGCCATTCCCCATCGCCGCGTGGCCGTCGCCGACTTCGAGCAGCGCGCCCTTGGTCCACACCGGAATGAACAGCGACGTGCCGGCGACCAATTCCTTATTGTCGAGATTGCCCGCCCAAATGCTTGGCGGAGCACTGTTTACACGACCGAACGAAGCCGGCGGCGCGAGCCCGACGCTGCCGAAGAACGGGTGCAGCGGAATGTCGATGCCCGGGGCGAAATGCCCGACCATCCGCACCGTGTCGAGCTCGATGATCTTCGACTGCGACTTGCCCGGAAAATCCTCGGGCAGAAAGCCGCTCCTTGGCCCAAACGAATTGCATCCGTAGTCGATCGCCGGCTTGATCGAGCGAAAGCGAATTTCGAGTACATCGCCTGAGTCAGCTCCATCGACATAGATGGGGCCGGTGAGAATGTGGCCGCCCGGGCCCCATTTCATGGATGAGCGCGCGGCAAATATGTCCTTCGCCAGCTTTTCGACGCGGTTGGAGTCGAGCCCGCTACGGATCAGTGATTGCGGCGAACACGTCGACAGCGCGCGCAGGTGCACCTGGTCGCCCGATTCCACGTGTAAGACGGGTTCACCGGCGGC
Organism: Gemmatimonadaceae bacterium; assembly: GCA_035606695.1. Taxonomy (NCBI): domain Bacteria; kingdom Pseudomonadati; phylum Gemmatimonadota; class Gemmatimonadia; order Gemmatimonadales; family Gemmatimonadaceae; species Gemmatimonadaceae bacterium. The sequence continues at coordinate 235,801 of DATNEW010000050.1, read as the reverse complement.
GTCGTACCAGCCCCATGCGACCGTCTTCGGCGTTGGAAGCAGCGAGTACGTCCGTCGTATCGCAGGCGCCGGCCATTCGGTGGCAGGCGCTGCCACCGGCACGTTGGTAAGTGAAGACGGGGTGCGGCACCCAAGTGCCAACACCCCGCCGCAGATGATCGCTAATCCAAGTCGTCCCGTCATTCGCTGCCTCCTCCGTCCGCGCCGACCTTTTCGGCGTTGAGCTTGTTTCGTAGCGTTCTGACACTAATTCCGAGCAGCTCCGCGGCCTTCGTGCGATTCCCGCTCGACACCTCCAGCGCGCGCTCGATCAACTTCGCTTCGGCCTCGCCGACATTGAGCGACGTCAGCACCACCGCGCCGTCGGGCACGGTCATCGTCCCGACGGCCGGTGTGCCCGATCCGATCGAGATTGCCGCAAAGTCGCCCGAGATGCGCGATGGTGTCGGGCCGCTCCAAGCTCCGCTCAGGCCGAACCGCTGTCCGTCGAACGCGTGCAGCGGTATGAGCTTCTCGCCGCTGAGGATCACCGCCCGTTCCACCGCATGCTGCAACTCGCGGACATTACCCGGCCAATCGTATTGCTGCAACAGCGACAGCGCATCCGGCGCGATCCCGGAGATTTCCTTCCCGATCTCCTGCGCGTAATGCGATGCGAATCGATAGGCGAGCAGGGGAATGTCTTCCTTCCGCTCGCGCAACGGGGGTAACCGAACCGGAATGACGCCTAATCTATAGTAGAGGTCCTGCCGGAAGTGCCCGGCGGCCGAGTAGGCGGCCAGATCGCGATTCGTCGTCGCGATGATCCGGACGTCAACCTTGATGGCCGACGATCCGCCGACGCGCTCGAATTCCTGCTCCTGCAGTACGCGCAGCAGTTTGGCCTGGAGATCGAGCCGCATCTCCGAGATTTCGTCCAGCAGCAGCGTGCCGCCGTTCGCGCGTTCGAACGCGCCTTCGACGCGTTTGATCGCCCCGGTGAACGCGCCCTTTTCATGGCCGAACAGCGCGCTTTCCACCAGCCCTTCAGGCAGAGCGGCGCAGTTCAGCTTGATGAACGGTCCGTCGCGCCGCTCGCTCTGGGCGTGAATCGCCCGGGCAAACAGCTCCTTGCCGGTGCCGGATTCCCCTTCGAGCAGCACGGTCGCCCGCGTCGGCGCGGCGGTCGCCACCGTCTGCAACACCCGGCGGATGGCCGGGCTGTCGCCAATGATCTGCCGCTCGTTGCGGTACTCCATCACTTCTTTCCGCAGCCGCTCGTTCTCGCGGCGCAGCCGGACCACCTCGAGCGCCTGCTTCACGGCGAGCTCGAGCTGCTCCGGGCGGACCGGCTTCGTGATGTAGTCGATCGCGCCGGCTTTGATCGCCGCCACCGCGTGCTCGATGCTGCCGTATCCGGTCAGCATGATGAGCGGCGTCTCATAGCCTTCCTGCCGTAAGAGGGCCAGGAACTCGAGACCGGTGAGGCCGGGCATCCGATAATCCGAGATGATCAGATCGACGGACCCGACGGCCAACGCCTGCAGGGCCTGCGGGACATTGTGGGCCGAGACTGTCTGATGGCCGGCGCGTTCGAGCGTGTCCTGAAGGATCAGGCCGATCGCGGGTTCGTCATCGAGACAGAGAATGGTGGCCATAAAAAACTATCTCAGCGGGGGTGCGCAGCGCCGAAGTGAGGAAGCACCTGCCTTCTAACAGTTTAGAGCAGCCGCTCAAGTCGCTGCGACGTGCTGCCGATACTCGTTGAAGACGCGTGGGTCTACCCAGCGGCAACAATTGCCGGGTGGCTCGCGATCCTACGAGGAACGCATGCGCATTTCCAACAACTTGGTGGTTCAGCAGCAGCTGGCCGGGCTGACGCAAAACATGACCGCGCTGCAACAGGCGTCGCAGCGTGTCACGACGGGCAAGCAGCTGCTCGAGGCGTCCGATGATCCGCTCGCCGCAACCCAAGTCATGGCGTCGAGCACGAGCCTCGCCGCGCTCGATCAATACAAGTCGAACGTCCAGGCAGCCTCGAGCCGCGTGAGCCTGGAGGACAACATCCTCCAGCAGATCGGCGACCTGGTGACTCGCGCGAAAGAACTGGCGATTCAGGAAGGCACCGGGACGGCGAGCGATGCAACACACGCCGTGGCCAGCGCCGAAATGCAGCAGCTCTTCGGGCAGGTCGTCGCGCTCGGCAACACAAAAATTGGCAACGAGTATCTCTTCGGTGGCGATCAATCCTTGACCGCGCCGTTCGCCGTGTCCGGCGCCGGCGCGAACACGGACTACTCGACGACGAATCCGCAGGGCACGCGCACTGTCGCGATCGACACGGGTCAGTCGATCGCGATGTCGAATGACGGTACTCAGCTGCTGATCACGACGGGCGTGCTCGATTCGATGAAGCAGCTCGCGCAGGCGATGGCGGCCGGTTCGCCGACGTATGGGCAGGCCGGAATTACCACCGCCGCGTCCGCGCTCGATACCGCTTTCGACAAGGTCCAGACGCTCGTCGGCGACGTCGGCGCGCGCGGGAAGCAGCTCGACGTCACGCAACAAAATCTCGACGCGTACAAGACGAACCTCACGACGTTCAAGTCGAATCTCCAGGACGTCGACATGGACACGGCTGTCACGGAGCTCACGAACCGTCAGATGGCATATCAGGCGGCGATGCTCGCCACCTCGAAAGTCATGGGTCTCACACTCACCGATTATTTGAAATGACGTTGACCTTGATGCAGGAAGCCGCGCCGGAAACGGTGACGGTCGTGTCGGATTTGCTCGGACCGTTGCAGTTGCGCGCCAACGAATTGTTGCACTTTCCCTCGGGTTTGCTCGGCTTTCCCGAGTGCACCGACTTCGCGCTCGTGCGCGCCGCGCATCCCGCGATGTTCTGGCTGCAGTCGAAGCAGTATTCGACCCTCATCTTCCTGCTCGTCGATCCGTTCTCCGTCGATGCCGCCTACGCGATCGAGATTCCGCCGTCGCAGTTGATGGCGCTCGGACCGCATCGCCCGTCCGACGTCGCGCTGCTCGCGGTCGTGACGCTTCCCGAAAGCGCCGAAGGGCAGGCAACCGCGAACCTGCAGGGGCCGATCGTGATCAACTTCGCGACGCGCCACGCGAAGCAGGTCGTCGTGAGCGACACGGATTTCGGTGTGCGCTGCCCGATCGACATGCAGGCGCTCACCGCGCGCGCGGTCAGCGCGCAGTAACACGGCATAGCGCAAAAGGCAACTCAAGTCCGTCTTGTGACGGACGATACTGAACCACAGCGGCGACTGAACAGCCGACGCACTGGAGCACGGACGCTCCACATTCAGTTCACGGAGGAACACCGAAATGCGTATCAACACCAACGTCAGCGCGCTCACCGCTGCGAACAACCTGAACCGCGTGCAGAACGCCGTCAGCGAGTCGATGGCGAAGCTCTCCTCGGGCTTCCGCATCAACAAGGCTGCCGACGATGCCGCGGGTCTTGGCATTGCGAACAAGCTTCGCGCCGATGGCCGCGCGCTGTCGCAGGCGTCGCGCAACGCTGACCAGACGAACTCGCTGTTGCAGGTTGCTGAAGGCTCGACCAGCACGATCCAGTCGATCCTCGAGCGTATGAAGGAACTGGCCACGCAGGCGGGTTCGGATACCGTCGACGCGAACGGCCGCGCGCAGATTCAGTCGGAGTTCTCGTCGCTGCGCAGCGAAATCGATCGTACGGTTTCGACGACCAAGTTCGAAGGCAACGGCCTGCTCGACGGTACGTTCGGCGTCGATGCGAACGCGATCTCGACCAGCGACATCACGCTCGATCCGGCTTCGACCGCGTCGGCCGGCACGTACACGTTCACCGTGTCCAACGGCGTCGTCTCGCTCGATAAGGGCTCGACGAACATCGGCAAGGTGACGGTCTCGGCCCTCGCCGCGTCGGCGTACAACGCCTCGACCGGCAAGACCACGTTGACGTTCGGCAGCGGCACCGGCGCGATCTCCGTCGGCGTGAACGCGAACAGCGCGACCGATCTGTCGAGCATCTCGGCCGACCTGGCCGGCAAGAGCTTCGCCATCACGGCGGGCGCGACGATCCACAGCGCGAAGGCGGATGCCACGAACCTGACCGCCAAGGGCGTGACGGTTGCGGCGGATGTCCCGACCGCGTTGACCTCGGCCACGAACTACAGCCTCAAGGTCACCGACGCTTCGGTCGCGACGACCGTCGCGGCTGGTAACATGACGGCTGGCATCACGGCTCCGGCGGCTTCGGGCACCGATGCGAGCTACGTGATCCGCGTCGTCGGCAACAACCTCGACGTGTATGCGGCGAACGATCTGTACCAGACCACCTCGTTGGCGACTGGTGTCGTGAGCGATGCGGCCCTCGGTGCTGCTGACGTTGCGATCAACATCACGGCGGCGGGTGCGGCGGCTGGTCTCGGCACGCAGGGCGCGGCGTATACGACCGTGAAGCACTCGGCGGTCGGTTCCAACGCGGCCGCGGTTACCGCGTTCGACGGAAAGACGGTGACGGTCACCGGCGCGACGATCGAGCTCGATAAGGGCGGCGTGCTGCAGGGTTCGGCGGTCAAGCTCGGCGCGTGGACGGACGGCGTGTCCAAGCTCTCGAGCCTGAACGTCGACGGCGTGGTCGTGTCCACGGACAACCAGAACTCGGGCACCGACACGTACGCGCACTTGAAGGCGACGATGAACGCCGGCTCGGCGCTGATCGAGATCGCTGACCGTGGCACGGGCTTCAGCTCGGTCACCTCGAACTCCGTCACCGGCAACAACGGTGTCCACCAGGCGAGCTTCCTCGTTGACTCGTCAGGCCAGTACAAGTCGAACGACGCCGTGAAGCTGTCGGCGATCAACCTCACCACGTCGGCCCTCGGCATCACGGACTCGGATCTCTCGACGTCCGCGGGCGCGGTGGACGCGATGTCGAAGATCGACTCCGCGATCACCACGGTGAGCCAGGCGCTCGGCTCGATCGGTGCGAACCAGAACCGCATCAGCTACGCGCAGGACAGCCTCAAGACGAAGATCTCGAACTTCTCGGCGGCTGAGTCGGTCATCCGTGACGTCGACATGGCGGACGAGATGACGACCTTCTCCAAGAACCAGATCCTGGCGCAGGCCGGTACGGCGATGCTTGCTCAGGCGAACCAGCTCGGTCAGGGTGTCCTCCAGCTGCTCCGCGGCTGATACCGCTCTCTCCGAACGCGATTCCCGGAGGCCTTCTGGCCTCCGGGAATTTCGGCGTACTGCCGATACTTGAGATGGTTGCTCTCGTCGGCGGTTCGCACGTAGACTCGGGATTCGGCATTTATAGTTTGTTTATTTACAGTTATTGTATTAACTGAGACTCGACAATGGCGTCTGCTCCGATCGGAACCGTGCAGGGTCTTGCCAGCGGCATTCAATGGCAGGACATGATCGATCAGCTCATGCAGGCTGATACGACGTCGCAGATCACGCCGATCACCGACAAGATCACCGCGGAGACGAATCAGGAAACCGCGTGGACCACGTACGGCACGGCCGTTTCGACGCTGCAGTCGACGCTCAAGACGTTGATGGACGGCACGGCGTTCAGCGGCTTTACAGTGAACGCGCCGGCCAGCGGCTCGACGGGCCGCACGGTGTTGACGGCGACCGCCGGCTCCACGGCGACTCCCGGCACGTACGGCGTGCAAGTGCTCGACACGGCGGCCGCGCAGCAGCTGAGCGGCAACCTCGTCAGCGACGCCACCGCCGCGCTGAACGTGAGCGGACAGATGGCGGTCGGCGGCAAAGTGATCACGATCGCCGCGTCCGATTCCTTGAACAGCGTGCGCGACAAGATCAACGCGCTCAATACCGGCGCGACACCCACGCACGTCTCGGCCTCGGTGTTGTTCTCCGGGGGCGCAACCGCGCGTCTCGTGTTGACCAGCGACATCGGCGGATCGGCCGGCCTGGATTTGCGCGACGTGCGCGCCGCGAACACCGACCCAAGCGTTCTCGCGGGCCTCGGATTCTTCGACGGCAAGACGGCCAACGTCGGCAGCGACGGCACCGTGAACAGCGCCGCGTTCTCGAGCAGCTCCCAAACCATCTCGACGCTGATCAGCGGCGTGACGAGCTACCCCGCCGCGTCGACGATTCTCGTGAACGGCCAGGCGGTGACGATCGACGTTCAGAACAACAGCCTCACCGACATCGCCGCGGCGATCAATGCGAAATCGCCGAATAGCGCGTCGGTGCAGTCGAACACGTCGGGCGGTGTCACGACATACAGTCTCAAGATTTCCGGCACCGTCACCGCGTCTGCAAACGCCGGCTCGCAACCGATCCTGGATCTGCTCGGATTGAGCCGAGGGACGACGGGAGCCGTCAACCAGCAAGTGACGACGACGAACGTGCTGCAGGATTCGGGCGGCTCGACCGCCGGAAGCCTGACCACGCTGCTGGGCCTCAAGATCGCCGGCGGCAACGGCGCGCAGCTCGGCGACACGTTCACGATCTCTGGAACGAAGGGTGACGGCAGCGCGGTATCGCTCACCGAAACGGTCGACAACACGAAGACGGTCGCCGACATGCTGAACGACATCAGCGCCGCGTTCTCGGTGGCCGGACACAGTGCCACCGCAGCGATCGTCGGCGGCAAGATTCAGCTGACCGATGCGACCGGTGGTGACTCGCAGCTGTCGTTCTCGATCGCCGCGAACAACGAGAGCGGCGTCGCCGATCCCGTCAACGGCGCGAACGTGAGCTTCGGCTCGACGACCGTGACCACCGGCCGGCTGCGCCAGCTCACGGCGGGCAAGGATGCGCGGATTCTGGTGAACGGCGTGCTCGTGACGCGAAACACGAACAGCATCAGCGATGCAATCACCGGCGTCACGCTGAATCTGCAACAGGCGGAAGTAGGAACGACGATTCCGGTGCTCGTGGCGCGCGACAACAGCAAGGTGATATCCGCGGTACAGAACGTCGCCAGCGCCTACAACGCTGTTCGCTCGCTCGTGACGTCGTCGACGGCGCCGGACGGCGCACTCGCCTACGACAGCTCCATGCGATCGTCCTTCAACGCGTTGAAGACCGCCATCCTCGGCAACGTGCCGGGCGTGCCGGTGGGTAACGCGTACAACAACGTGGCGCTCATCGGCGTGACGGTCGACAAGACCGGTGTCCTGAACGTCGACACGACGGCGTTGACCACCGCGCTCACCACGAACGCGGATGCGGTGAAGGCATTGTTCTCGACGAACGCCGCGGTCACCGGCGCGAACCTGAGCTACGTCGGCTCCGGCAACGCGACGGCCACGGGCGGCTACGACATCCAGATCACACGCGCGGCGACCAACGCCTCGGTGTCGAGCACGGCGAACAATTTCTCCTTCGCGGCCGCCGGCGCCGGCACGAACACGATGACCGTCGGCGATGCGTTCACGGGCCATTCGGCCAGCATCACGTTGACCAACGGCGACACACCGGACCTGGTCGCCGCGAAACTCAACGCGAGCTTCCTCGCCCAGGGTGTGCGCGCGACAGCGTCGAGCAGTGCTGGAACGCTCAAGATCACCGGCCAGGACTTCGGCGCGTCAGCCACGCTCAGCGTATCGTACGCGTCCACGGACGCGACGGACATCGCCGGCCAGCTCGGCATCGCGACCGGCACGGTGAACAACGGCCTCGACGTGCAGGGGACCTACTCGAGCGGCGGCACGACCTACGCCGCGACGGGCAGCGGCCAGGCGCTGATCGGCGCCGTCGGCACGCCCGTGGAAGGCTTGATCATGAACTACGCGGGCCTGGTGGACGTCGCCTCTGGCCACGTGGATTTCGCGACCGGCCTCGCGGGCCTCATGAGCAATCTCGCAAATTCCGCGACGGCGGCCGACGGAACGGTGGCGACTCAGAACACCTTCCTCGCCAGCAGCATCGCCACGCTGCAGCAGCGGCAAACCGATACGCAGTCGCGGCTCGACGCGAAGCGGGCGTCGCTCACGGCGCAGTTTACGGCGATGGAGTCGGCGATCTCGAAGCTGCAGTCGCAGGGCACGTATCTCACACAACAATTCAGTCAGCTCTCCTCGCTCAACTCCTCGGGCGGGTAAGCCGATAGTAGGAGTATGAGCTATTCCTCCTACGCCCACGCGGCGACGGCCTATCGCGAACGCGAAGTGTTGACGGCGTCGCCGGCGCGCCTCGTGGTCATGGTCTACGATCACGTGATCGCCAACCTGCATCGCGCGCGCGTCGCGCGAGACGCGAACAAGGTCGACGTTCGCGTCGAGGCCATCAGCAAGGCGCGCGAGGGCATCACCGAGTTGCTCGTGACGCTCGACATCGAGCGCGGCGGCGCGTTGGCCACGCAGCTTCAGTCGCTCTACACCTACATGCTCACCGAGCTCGTTGACGGTGCGCGGCTCGAGGGCGTTCGCCTGGAGCGGATCACCAAAATGGTATCCGAGCTCCGCGACGCGTTCTCGACGATCGCGACCGGCGCCGCCCAGGTTCCGGCAGCCTGATGTCCGCCTCGCGCGCGGGTTCGCTGGCCGTTCACGTCGCGGCCGCCAAGCGGCTGCTCCAGGAACTGGAGCAGCACGCCGTGTCGGCCATGGATGCGATCGGGCAGGAGACCGGCGCGCCGTTTCTCGAGGCGATCGATGAGCGCGACCGGATTCTGACGGAGCTCAGTGAAGTCGTCGAATCGCTCGCGCATGCGCGCGCCGAAGTGCCGAGCGACAAGACCAACGAGCAGGACGCCGAGGCGAATGCCATGCTCGCCGAAATGGCGGAGGCGGCCGCGGCGGCGCTCGAATCGCACGAGCTGTTGCTCGAACGCACGCAGCGCGAGCGCGATCGATTGGCGGCGGCATTGAAGCTGACGCATCGCCCGGATTCAGTCGCCAATCAGTATGCGGCGGCGACGGCGGCTCCTCGCGCCGGCTCCATTTCGGTGACGGGGTGACCGGTCATGCCGGAGGCCAACTTCACGCCGGTGCCGTCCGTCCCGGAGCAATACGAGCTGCTACTTGCCAAGCTGGCCAAAGCTGAGCGCGAGCTCGAGGATCCCGAGTCGGCGGGCCGGAGCCGGCATCTCGAGGAGGCCTCAGGGATCGTCTTCGATCTGCTCTACACGCTCGATTTCCGGCACGGCGGCGAGTTGGTGCCGCGTTTGGCGGCGCTCTACGGCTACATCGCGAACGAGTTATTGAATGTCGGACGGACAGGAGACAGGACACAACTCGTACATCTTCGCGACATGATATCAACACTCATGCAGTCGTGGCATAGCGGTCAGCATGCGGCATAAACTATTGTTTGTTATCGTGCTGCAATCTCAATTCAGTCGCTAAAGAAAATTCCCGTCGCGCCGATACTCAGGTGCGGAGGATATCAATGCACATCTACCCGAAGAACACCGGGCCCATCCGCCCGGAGACGACTCGCCCCTCGGCGCCCAGCGACACGCAGGACGCCGGACAGGTCAGCCCGATCGCTCCGGCGCCTTCGGGAACGGACCGCTCGGACAAGGTCCAGATCTCCGACGCTGGCCGCGCGCTCGCCGCGCGTGACACGAGCGATTCGTCGAGCACGTCGAGCCTCGACCCCGCTCGTGCTGGCCGCATTCGCAGTCGCGTCCTCAGCGGCGCGTACGATACGCTCGAGGTCGTCGACACGGTGGCCCGCCGACTCCTCGATAGCGGCGATCTGTAGCCGCCGGCTTCGCCTGCCTCATCCGCTTCGCCTGCTTTCGCTGCTTCCGCCGCTTTCCTCAGCCCTCGAGTTGGTGCTCATTCCATGAAGTTTCTCGTCGTCGACGATTCCGCCACGATGCGGCGGATCATGATCAACGCGCTTCAGCGCATCGGTTACAACGATGCCGTGGAAGCGGCCGATGGCTATGAAGCGCTCTCGTTGTTCGACGAGAGCATTGGGTTCATCATCACCGATTGGAACATGCCGGTGATGAGCGGGCTCGATTTCGCACGCGCGGTGCGCGCGCAGCCCAACGGCATCACCGTCCCGATTCTGATGGTCACTACTCGCGGCGCCCGCGAAGACATCGTCACCGCGGTCGAGGCGGGAGTCAACAACTACATCCTCAAACCTTTCACGCCGGCCATTCTGAAGGAGAAGATCGACCGTCTTCTCGCAGGAATGGGTGCCGCCGCCTAAGGAACTGTCTCCATGAGACCCCCGGAAGCGTTGCTGTACGACTCGGAAGCATCGTTGCGGTTGGTCGATCACGCCATCGAAGAGCTGAACACTTCGGGGGCGAAGCTCGACAACGACGCGCGCGGCTTCCTCGAGCACGTGGCCAATCAGCCCGGCGGTTTCGCCGAGTTGTCGAAGACGCTTCTCCGCGCGTATGCCGAGACGGTGGGTATCGTCCAGCGCATTCGTGAGAGCACCGGCATGGGTGACGACGCCGGCATCGACAAGCTCCAGCAGATGCACGGCCGCCTGCACGAAGTCTCCACGGCCACCGAGTCGGCAACGACCGACATCCTCGACGCGGTGACGCGCACGATCACCCTGGTCGACAAGCTCGACGACGTGGACGCCGAGACGCGGAAAACCATGATCGCGTCGATCAAGGAGGAGCTGGGCGGGTTGACGAATCACCTCCAGTTCCAGGACATCACGGCGCAGCAGCTCCAGCACATCGCCAGCCTTCTGGCGGACATGCGCCGGCGTATCGCGCAGATCATCACGATCTTCGCGCCCGGAACGCAGCTCCCCGCCGAGTCGCCGCACATCGACGCGACCGCGTTCGATCCGCACGCGACGGCCGTCGCCTCGCCGGAAAGCCAGGCGGTGGCGGACGAGATCTTCTCGGTTCGCAAATCCCAGAAAAAGTCGGCGTAAGCCTCGCCGGCACCGGTACTCTGCACCATCAACGCCCGGGCCTCGGCCCGGGCGTTAGCATTTGTATATGGGCATATCGGCGGAGCCGGGTACGGAGCGGCGCGCGCGCGTCGTGGCGATCTCCGGATCGAGCGGGCTCGTAGGCTCGGCGCTCACTCGGTCGCTCGAGGCAAGCGGTCATTCAGTGCGGCACCTCGGCCGCGGCGCCGCGGCGGCGACGGGACTCGACGGCGCGGACGTCGTGGTGAATCTCGCGGGCGAGAACATCGCGCAGCGCTGGAGCGCCAGTGCGAAGCGGCGCATTCGTGAGAGCCGCGTGGTGACGACAACGAGCATCGCGGAGGCGATGGCGAGCATGCCCCACGGGCCGCGCGTCCTGGTCAGCGGATCGGCGATCGGGATCTACGGCTCTCGCGGTGACGAGCTGTTGGATGAGGCGAGCACGCTCGGCGACGATTTTCTGGCGTCGGTGTGCCGCGACTGGGAAGCGGCGACGGAGCCGGCGCTCGGCGCCGGCGCGCGCGTAGTTCATTTGAGAACTGGCATTGTGCTGTCGCCCCACGGCGGCGCCTTGGCCAAGATGCTGCCGGCTTTTCGGCTAGGCGCGGGTGGCCGAATGGGAAGTGGCAGGCAGTGGATGAGTTGGATCTCGCTGCCCGACATGGTGCGCGCGATCGAGTTCGTGATCGAGCACGCGGATGCGAACGGGGCGGTGAACATCGTCGCGCCCGGTCCCGTCACCAATGCGGAATTCACGACGGTGCTGGCGCGCGTGCTCCATCGGCCGGCAGTCGTGCCGGTGCCGAAATTTGCGCTCTCGTTGATGTTCGGCGAGATGGCCGATGGGACGGTGCTGGCGAGCCAGCGTGTGACGCCGACGCGGCTCGAGCGCTTGGGCATGGAGTTCGAGCACCCCGTGCTGGAATCGGCGCTCCGAGCCGTTCTTGACTAGCGACGACCTTACGCGATCAATGCGCTCAACCGATCGCTGAACACGCGGCTTGCCGTCAGGCGCGTACCGTCGCGCATGATCACGATGTACTCGCCGTGGAACCACGGCTCGAGCTCCTTGATTCGATCGATGTTCACGATCGCCGAGCGGTGAATGCGCACGAAGACCTTGGGATCCAAGCGCGCCTCCATGTTCTTCATGCTTTCGCGCAGCAGGTGCGCGTCGTTCTTCGTGTGAATCTTGACGTAATTGCCGCTCGCTTCGACCCAATCGATCTCTTCGGTGCGCACGAAGAAGACGCGGCCGCTCGACTTGACGATCAGGCGCTCGGAGTACTTCCGCTCCTCGCGCAATTCCTCGAGCAGCGAGACGAGGTGCGAGTCGATCACCGCGGTGGTTTGAGACGATGCGACCTTCGTGCGCGCGCGCTCGAGCGCCTTTTCGAAGCGCGATTGATCGAACGGTTTGAGCAGGAAGTCGAGCGCGTGGATCTCGAACGCGCGGATGGCGTGTCCGTCGTGCGCGGTGACGAACACCACGGCGGGCATGCGGGCCGGATCGAGGTTTTCGACGACCTCGAAGCCGTCCATGCCGGGCATCTGCACGTCCAGGAACACGAGATCGGGCTGCGTACGCTCGATCATCTCGAGCGCGGCGATTCCGTCGCCGCACACGCCGACGATCTCGACGTCCGGCTGTTCTTCGAGCAGCGACTGCATGCGGTCGCGTGCGAGCTCTTCGTCATCTACGATGAGCGTGCGGATCTTGGTCGATTCGGTCATGATGGTTCCTCATTGCGGCGCTTCGCGCCTTCACTCGGAATTCCGCCGAGAGGGCTCATGGATTGTTCCTCATTGCGGCGCTTCGCGCCTTCACTCGGAATTCCGCCGAGAGGGCTCATCAGTCGGCCGCCGTGCGTTCGAAGGGGTGAAAAGGGATTGCCATCGTGACATGGACGCCTTCGCCCGGAGCGCCACGAAGCGCGAACATCTGGCGTTCGCCATAGAGGTGTGCCAGACGCTGCCGCGTGCTTGCCAGGCCCACGCCTTCCTTGTGGCCTTCGCGAAGTCCACGTCCATTGTCCACGACGTCGCAGCGCAGCATGTCGCCTTCGCGCCGAACGGTGATCGCGATCGAGCCCTGGCCCAGATCGCCGAAGCCGTGGCGGAAGGAGTTCTCGACGAGCGGCTGCAGAAACAGGTTCGGCACGCGCGCATCGCGCGTCTCGGGATCGACGTCGATCGACACCTTGAGGCGGTCGCCGAACCGTAATTGCATGATCTCGAGATAGCGTTGCAGAAACTCCAACTCGGATTGCAGCGGAACTTCCTGCGCGCCGATGTTCTGGAGGGACATGCGCAGGAGATCGCTCAACGCGGCGACCATGGAGTCGGCGCGTCGCACGTCCTTGTGCATGAGCGCGGAGATCGAGTGGAGCGTGTTGAAGAGGAAGTGTGGTTGCAGTTGCATGCGGAGCATCTGCAGCTGCGCCTGCGCCAGGCGCGCCTCGAGCTGCGACGCGCGCAACGCGCGATCCTTGGAGACGCGATAGTAGATCACCGCGTGATGCACGGCGACGAGCATGCAAAACACGACGGAGTCGAGCACGGTCCACGCGACGAGCAGGCGCATGAACACGAGCGGAAACGACTGGATGCCGCTGGTGGGATCGAGCGTCGTCGACGCGAGCGCGAACAACCCGATGTGCACGACGACGAAGCCGACGAGGCCGGCGACCTGCACGAGCCAATTGCGCGCCCGCTGATGCCCCCACACGGGATAGCGGCGCGCCAGCGCCATGACGAGCGGCGCGAGCAAGGCCCACGCGTACGTGAACACCAGCTCGCCTGGAACGAGGCGGAGCAGCGACACGGGCTCGCCGACGAGCCGGCTGTAGACGTAGCGCTCGATCGAGTACAGCACCGCGACGATCGTCGCGACGCCGAACAGCAGCAGCGTGAAGCCGACCTGGCGTTCGCGCACGACCGCTTGATCGGCGGCGCGCGTGAGCCCGAAAATGCTGTATTCGCCGGTTTGCGCCAGGGCCTCAGGCGCGGGGACCGTGCGCGGTGACACCGGGGTGCGCGGGCGCGGGTTGGGCGAGAACGAGGCGTTCAGAAAATCCGAATCCGGCGTAGAGTCTATCATTCCCTACTGGTGTCGATGTCCGGGGGTTTCGTCCCACCGCTCATCCGTTAGACACCAGAAGGTGAAGAACTGTTTTCAAAGCGCTGTAGAGCTTTTGTAAAAGCGGCGTCGCCATCGTACCGACGTAATCTCGCTGCTCGCGCCGTGTCCGAAAAATACAGAGCCCCTCCGGCTGTGTGCCGGAGGAGCTCTTGTCTTTGACGGCCGGAGCGCCCTCGCCCTCCTGCGAGCCATCCGGGCCTGGGGAACCGCATCGCCCATGCCGTACGGCGCGTGCGATCGCGGATTCACCTCAACCGAACATCACGGAAACTGCGGCGGCGTCTTCTTGTGGAAGTCCGTGGCCGCCTGGAAAGCGTGCGCGACCGACAGAATCTTCTCGTCCTGGAAGATCGGGCCCATGATGTACATGGAAGTCGGCAGCGGCAGCACCGGAGCCGGCGGTGCTGCGGGCGCCGCCGGGACTGGCGCCGCCGTCCGCGTGGTGTCGCCGCCACGGCCGGCGCCGCGACCACCGCGGCCGCCACCGCCCCCGCCGCCGCGACCGAAGTTCTGCGGAATCGCGAATCCCGTCGGCACGACGATCGACGGCGTGCCCACAATGTTGGTGACCGACGTGTCCTCTCCCGGCGAAAAGATCACATCATACTTCTGGAACAAGTCCCACCACTTCTGGCACACTTGCGTGCGCACGCGGTTCGCGTTCACGTAATCGGCCGCGCTGTAGAACTGGGCGACGCGGAAATAGTCCGGCCAGGTACTGAAGAACTCCGTGCGGCTGCGCATCATCACATCCAGCTCGCTCTTGAGCGTCGCCTGTTGGAACGCGGCACCCGATTCCGCGCGCAGAATGAAGTCGTCGAGATAGTCGTAGCCCGGTGTCGGATCGCCGACTTCCTCGACCCTGGCGCCGAGTGATTCGAGAACTTTAATGAAGTTCTGGGCTTCGGCGTTGGGGATCGTGGCGCCCGTCGAGTCGCGGCGCTCGAACATGTTCTGGGTGCCGCGCATCTTGAAGTAGCCGATTCTTAGCTGCGACGGCTTCACGTTCGCATTCCAGTTGAACGGATACTCCTTCACTGAATAGTCGAATCCGTCGGGACCTTGAATGGCGGCGAACACGAGCGCCGTGTCCTCCGCGCTGCGGCAAATCGGGCCGAGCTTGTCGGTCGTCCACGACAACGCCATCGCTCCCGTGCGAGGCACGCGGCCGAAGCTCGGACGGAAGCCGGCGACGCCGCACGTTCGCGCCGGCGACGTGATGGAGCCGTTGGTCTCGGAGCCGATCGCGAAACCGACGCAGCCGGCCGCGACGGCCGACGCGGGACCTGCCGAGGAACCGCTCGATCCCGTGGCTGGATTCCACGGGTTGCGCGTGCGCTCGCCGAACCAGATGTCGCCCTGTGCGAGCGCGCCGAGTGTGAGCTTGGCGACGAGAATCGCGCCGGCGTCGTCGAGGCGCTTGACGACGGTCGCGTCGTAGTCGAACGCCTGATTCTTGTACGGCAGCGCGCCCCACGTCGTGGGATAGCCTTTGACGGCGAGCAGGTCTTTCGCGCCCCAGGGAATGCCGTGCAGCGGTCCGCGATATTTCCCGCGCGAGATCTCGGCGTCCAGGTCCTTCGCCTGCCGGCGCGCCCGATCTTCGGTGAGATTGATGACGAAGTGCAGCTGCGGATCGTACTTCTTCAAGCGAGCGAGATACATCTCCGTGAGCTCGGAGGGTTTCACCTTGCGCGTGCGCACCAATTCAGAGAGTTGTGATACCGGCGCATACGCGAGCTCGTCGAGGCTCGTCGGACGCGCCATGACGGGCGCGTGACTGCGCTGCATCATCGCCTTCGATTTCGGCGCGAGCTTCTGGCCCGGCGGCACAGGGTCGAAGACGATCGCGGGAAACACCGTCATGTCGAGCGGCACCGCGTGCAACGCCTGCGTTTCGCCGCGCAGGCCGCGCAAACCCTGCGCGATCGCCGTGCGTTGTTCTTCCGTGAACGAGAGGCCGGAGATCGTTTCCGCATCGGCGACCATCTGCGGCGTGATGTCGGGAACCTGCTGCTGTTGAAGCTGAGCCCAGAGCACGCCCGGCAGCAGCGTGCCGCCCAGGCCCACCGAGGCGAAGTACGTCATGAAGGAACGCCGATCGTACGTGTGTTCGGACGTGATGTCAGCCATGACCCAAGAGAGTGAAGGTGAGATGAACCGAGCGATCTAATCCCTACGCGCCGGCAGACGTGCCCGCAAGGCCGCCAAATGTCGAGCCACGGTTGCGCCGGAGTGCGACACGAGACCAGAATGGGTTAGACTCGACAATTCATTCATGCCTTTCACTCAGACGATGGTCGTGATCGGCGAAGAGCAGGCGGGAGAAGGAACCTCTCTGTGCTTCGCCAGAATGTCGACGTGTGTGGCCTGCATTTGTGTTCTGCAGAATACGCTCGTCGGCGTCCACTCGGTGGCGTACAGCTCCGCGAACATGCCTGCCGCATTCGCGGCTGCGCTTGCGCTGATCAACGGCCGGGCGGTCAACGCGCTATACCTCGTGGGATGGCGTCTCAACGACGCGCAGTCCGGGTGGCACGACGTCGCGGGCATTCGGCAGTCGCTCGGATGCGGTGCCGTCCCGGCATACGGAATGGATTTGGCGACCACGCAGTCGAGCACGGACGACTCGAGCTGGTATGTGCCGCACGCGCCGGACGCCGCGCTCGGAAGCGCGTGGCGAACCGTGGCCCCGAAAAAGATCACCGATCTCGCGCTGTTCGCCGATTGGACCGGCGCGACGACCGTCTCGCTCGGCGTGAAGCGGTCGTCGAAAGTCACGATCGGTCCGGCGGATCCCGTGGCGTCGAACGCGCTCGTTCAGAACACGACGGCCAGGACGATGCGCTACTATGCGTTACCCGCACCTGTGAGTACGCCGAGCGTGCATCTGCATCCGCTGACGCAATCCGATTTCACGCAGCTTTGACGGCACGGCCGAGCTTGGCTATGGGCACCGCACCGCGTGATTGACCACGCCGGCCCCAAACGCGAGCTTCCGAGTGCATCGACCCAAGGCATGTTCGTTTTCATCTCGCATCTCACGGTTCCAGTCGAGGATCAGACTGCGTTAGAGCGCCATTTTCATGAGCGCTCGCGCCTCGTCGATTCGTTCCCGGGCTTTCTCTACCTGCAGTTGCTTCGGCCCCAAGCCGGCGAGGCCGCATTCGCGTTCCTGACCGCGTGGGATTCACGCGACGCGTTCTCGCGCTACATGCGAAGCGAAGCGCATGCGATGTCTCATTCGCGCGAGCCCGGCGAGATCATGGCGCGGACGCAGGTGCGGCACGAGGCGTTCGAGGTGCTGATGGATTCGCGCGTCGAGCTGGTATGACGGCGCCCGCCGACGGTCACGGCGCCGCGGAGATCCTGCTGCACGACAAAGAGAGTCTCGCGCGCGCGATCACCGCGAACCTCTACGCCGAGCTGCCGGAGTTGATGGAAAAACACGGCGCGCGCGGACGCGCGAAGTGTCTGGAAGACATGCACTACAACATCGAGCATCTCATCCCCGCCGTCGATCTGCAACAGCCCGGCATGTTCGCGCAGTATGTGCGTTGGCTCGACAGCATGCTGCGCGCCCGAGGTGTCGCGACGCGCGACGTGCGGCGCTGCCTCGAACTGCTGCGCGATGAAACGCATGCCAGATATGCCGAGTCGGATGCGCGTGCGATCGCGACTGTCATCGACGCCGGCTTGGCCACCTTGAGCGCAGATGCCGGCGGATGAAGACGGAAGCCGCGACTTTCCTCGAGGCCCTGGTGCGCGGCGACCGACGGTCGGCGCAACGCCTCGTCGACGGCGTGCTCGATCGCGGCCGCACGCTGCGCGAGCTCTATCTCGACGTCTTCCAGCCCGCGCTGCAGGAGATTGGCCGACGCTGGCAGTACAACGAGGTGACCGTTGCCGAAGAGCATCTCGCGACGGCGATCACGCAGGCAGCGATGGGACGCGCGTTCGAGCGCGTCTACCGTTGGCGTGATTCGCGCTCGCCGTCGTTGATTGCCGCGTGCGCCGACGACGAGCGGCATCAGCTCGGGCTGCGGATGGTCTGCGATCTTCTCGAGCTCGAGGGATGGGACACGACCTATCTCGGCGCTTCGGTGCCGGTCGAGAGTCTCGTGGACATGGTATTGAAGCGGCGTCCCGACGTCGTCGCGCTCTCGGCGTCGATCGGGCCGAATCTGCCGCGTGTGCGCGGCGCCGTCGCCGCGATTCGCGAGAGCGGCGTCTCGCCGATGCCGTTGATCGTCGTCGGCGGCCTCGCGGTTGCGGGCGACGCGAAACTCGCATCGCGGCTAGGCGCGGACCTCACGGCGGTCAGCGCGGCCGACGCGGTGGAATTATTGACGGCGCGCGTCGCACAGCGGGCCTGAACGCGGGTCGCTGACGCCGCACCTCGCGCTCGAACAAGCGCGTCTGCATCTTAGCCCGGCCAACCCCGGTCAACCCGGCCCGCCACAACGGGATACGGCCCGGTGAAACCGCCGGGCCGTCACGTCCGTCATATCTCTCGAAGCATATGACTGAAATCATCATCGAGGGTGTCCTGTTCGCTGCGTTAATCGCGGCTGTGGGCGCCCTTTTCTACTTGGTGCTCTTGTATTTCACACCAGCCGGCGTTCGGGTCCGTCAAGCGCGGAACCGGAGGCGAATCGATCGCGCGGCCGAGCTGGTGTGTCCCATTCACGGCCCGCGCGCCAATTCTGACCTGGTACGCCTCACCAGCGGGGAAGTCATCTGCCCCGATTGTTACAAGGAGACTGTCCATGGGTAGCTCGATCGGTGACCGCCTGTCCTCCGTGCACCTCGGCACTGAAAGTGTCAATGAGCTCGGCCGAAAGGTGCGTCGCATCGTCGGCGTCATCGCGGCGTTGGTGCTCGCGCTGATTCTCTTGCCGACGACGGTCACGTACGTGAATCCCGGCTACGTCGGCATCGTGATCCACCGCGCCGGCGGCGGCGTGGACAAGACACCGCTCGGACCTGGATTGCACCTCAAGAATCCGTTGACGACGGGCATCGAGGAATATCCGGTCTATATGCAAACGCTCGTGCTCTCGAAGAACGCGGTCGAGGGCTCGCCGGCGAACGAGGAGATCAACGTCAACAGCCAGGAGGGACAGCCCCTCTCGCTCGACGTCTCGATGAGCTTCGAGCTGGATCAGGACAAGGCGCCGGCGTTGTACTCGACGTTCCGCCGCGACATTCAGTCGATTCAGCACGGCTACGTGAAGCAGTCGATTCGCCAGGCGCTGCAGGAGGTCATCGGCAACGAGGAGATCGCGGCGGTGATCGGCCCCAAGAAGGCCGAAGCGGTGAACCGGGTGCAGTTGCTGCTGTCACAGCGGCTCGCGCAGTACGGCATCGTCGTGAAGCAATTCACGATCAACGAGCTGCGCGCGCCGCCGGCGGTGATCGAAGCGATCAACCAAAAGAACGTGATGCAGCAGCAGGCGCTCACCGCACAGAACGAGCTTCAGAAGAACACGTTCCAGGCGCAGGGCGACTCGATCAAGGCGGCGGGCTCCGCGAAGGCAACGCTGGTGAACGCGGAAGCGCAGGCGAAGGCGAACGATCTGTTGTCGCGGAGCATCACGGCGAATCTGGTGCAGTACGAGATGGCCAAGCGCTGGGACGGCAAGATGCCGCAGGTCGCCGGCGGAGCGATGCCGTTGTTGCAACTCGGCAAGCCGTAGCGCGATGGTCGTTGGGCGAAAAAAAAGCGGCCGGGCTTATTGCCCGGCCGCTTTCGTTATGACGCCGCGTGCTTCGTTCAGCACCGGTGAAATGTTGCCGGTGTGGCGCCACAGCAGCTTGCCGTCTTTGCCAATTATGAAAGTCGTCGGGACGCCCATGACGGCGTAGCTCTGGCTGATATTGTTGGCTGGATCGTGCGCGACGGTCATTTCGAGCTTGTTCGTCTGGGCGAAGCGGCGGACACGCTCGATGTCGCCGTTGTCGACACTCACCGCGACCACGCGCACGCCGTGCGATGCATACGCATTCTTTAACGAGTCGAGCGCGGCCATCTCTTCCTGGCATGACGCGCACCACGTCGCCCAGACGTTGAGCACCGTCGGTGCTTCGGTCCCACCGACGTGAACCGTGTCGCCGGCGAGCGTTGGCGCGGCGTACGCAGGCACGGCTGCGCCGACGTCGAGCGGATGGAAGGCTCCGCCGTCGCCGCCAGTCTTTGCGCACGCGATCGCGGCCAGGGCCATGAATGCGATTCGTGCGCGCCTCATTGCAACACTCCGCGGCGAACGAGTACCTGTGCGTCACCGATTGCCTCGAGCCCCTTCGGCGCTTTCTTGTCCTTGCTCGCCGCCGCAGCGGCAGCTACCTCGGCGTTCTCGGCGGCGGCGCTCACTTCCGACCATGCGATCGCGACCGAGTCATTGTGCACCGCGAGCACCGGAAACGACGCCGCACGTCCAGCCGCACTGATCGGCATCGCGTCAGCGAAGTGCAGTCCACCGTCGTTGGAGACGCGCACCATGACCTGCGGAATCTGTCGTGTACCGTCATCCCACGCGACGACGACGCGATTGTTCGACGCGAGCGCCATCTGCACGTGAGCCGGCCGCGAGAACTTTGCGGCGCCGAGCGCAGAAGCTTCGCTAAATGTCTTTCCCCCGTCCGTCGAGCGCGCGTAGAACACGCCGGCCGCGCCTTCCTTGCCGGTCCACCACGTGACGTGGAGTGTGTTGTTGTCGTCGACGGCGATCGCAGGCCCCGCGTGCGGACATGCGTCAAAGTTCCAGTTGTCGGCGTGCACGCGAATCGGTTCGCTCCACGTCGCGCCGTGATCGCTCGAGCGCGCGACGACGATGTCGCGAATCGAGCCCGGATACACATGGCGCCACGCCATGAACAACGTGCCGTCCTTCGACGTGGCGAGCGCGGTGCGGCAGCACGGACAGGCCTCGCCCATGTCGACGCGGACGCGCGGCGTCCAGGTCTTGCCGCCGTCGGTCGAACGGGAAATCCACGCGGCGGAGCTTTCGTGGGCACCGTGCATCCCCGCCATCCCCTGCATGGCCGGCGTGTCGTGCATCGAGTGGCTCATGCCCGACATCTCGCTCATCGCCGCCATCGACTGCGCCGAGGTGTCGGCGTCCGATTTGCCGAGCCACGAAACGTAGACCGTGCCGTCGTCCGCGACATGCAACGCGTGGAAGCTGTGCGACCCAAAGATCGCGCCGTCGGTGACCGTAACGGGGACGCTCCACGTCTTGCCGTCGTCGCGCGACGATACGACGCGCAGTGCCGATCGCGGGAAGCGTTCGCCGGGGACGACCTTGCCCACGGTATAGACCGCAAAGAGGCCGCCGTCCGGCGCATAGGCGAGCTTGGGCGGCGCTTCGCCGTGTGCCTCGACGGGCCCCAGCGTGTCGCGCAGCTCGGTGGGAGCGGCGCCGGCGACGGAGACATACAGTCGCCCGTCGGTGCCGCCGTTCGGCGCCGAGACCCAGGCGACCGCCTGTTTGCCGTTCGGCGAGATGGCGAACATCGGCGCGGTGCCGACGCTGGTGGGCGCGCTCAACGTCGCGGCGCCGGCCAGCCGGACCGCCTCGCC
The DNA here is from genome assembly GCA_035606695.1 of Gemmatimonadaceae bacterium. Lineage (NCBI taxonomy): Bacteria > Pseudomonadati > Gemmatimonadota > Gemmatimonadia > Gemmatimonadales > Gemmatimonadaceae > Gemmatimonadaceae bacterium. The sequence goes on along the minus strand of DATNEW010000050.1, from coordinate 214,229 downwards.
TTTCGTGGCGCCGCAGGCCGCGGCGCCAATGAGCAACAGAGTATTACATAATAAGAATGAGTATCTCATATTACCAGAACCGGTAACGAATGCCGCTCGTGAGCGCGCGGCCGAGGCCGAGGAGCTGCCCCGCCGCGCTGGTGGTGGCGTTGTCGGCGTACCGGGCGCCAGTGAGGTTCGTGATCGAGCCGTAGATCTCGAAGCGGTCGTTCGCGCGATACGACGTGCTCGCGTCGAACAGCGTGAACGCCGCTTGATGGATGGTGTGATTGACGTCGAGGAACATGTCCCCATTGAAGCGCGCGCCGGCGAAGGCGGTCCACCGGCGCGTTGGCTGCCAGCTCGCTCCGAGCGTCGCCGTGTTCGCCGGCACGGCGCCGAGCTGGGCGTTCGTCGGGTCGCCCGTGGTCGTGGACGAATAATGGCTGTCGGTGTAGGTGTAGCTGCCGTCGACGCTGACCGCCGATGCGACACGCCACTTTCCGGTCAGCTCGAGGCCCCGCGAGATCGCGTCCTGTCCGTTCGTGTTGAAGTTCACCGATGCGGGACAGTTGGCCAGCGTCGTTCCGCAAATCGCGGTGACCGCCTCAGGCGCCGCGGCGGCATTCGGAATCTTGTATGACGCGATCAGGTCGCTGGTGTTGTACTGAAACGCCGTCGCTCCAAGCGTGACATTCCGCAGCCGATAGTCCGCGCCGACTTCAGCGCCCGTCAGCGTCTCGGGACGCAAGCCGGGGTTGGCGATCGTGATCGACGTCGTCGACGAAAAGCTGCGATAGAGATTGTTGAGTCCCGGCGCGCGAAAGGCGCGGTACGCGGCCCCGCGCAGCGACAGCGCGCTCGTGACCTCGAACCGGGCCGCAAGGCTCGGGTTGAGCGAACCTTCATGCGAGTCGTGGACCGCACCGCCCAAGGTCGTTCCCGCGACGCCGTTGGCAAACTTCGTCATCTGTGACACGCCGCCGGTGTTCGTCCAATAATCGTATCGCAAGCTCCACGTCGTCTCGAGGCGAGGCGTCGGCGTCACCTTCAGTTGCGCGAAACCGCCGAAGAAGCGCTGCGTGCCTCGGCCGAAGTTGGTGCGATTGATCGTCGCGCTCGCGACGTCGGCGGTGGTCGGCCGATTGTACGTGATTGCGCGATCTTCGCCGCCGACGGTGCGGAAGTCAGCGCCGGCCTCGAGGTTCGGAACGCTCGCGCCGAGATCCGTCGTCGCCAGCGTCGCCGACGCGCCGAGCTCGCGATACGGATTGTCGTCGCGCGAGTTCGCGTACTGCACGAGCGGGGCGGTCGTCGCGGTGGTGTTGCAATTCGCCGCCGCGGCCAGATAACAGCCCGCGCCATTCGACTTATCAAAACTCTCATACTGGCCCCACGCGCGCACCTCGGCGCGCGTGTTCTCGCCGAGATACCGGGTGAAGCCGGCCGCGGCGTCCGGACTCTTCTGGAGGTTCGTCCCGAAGCGGTAGCCGCCGACATCCTCGTTCTGCTCGTGATAGCCGGCGCGGAAGAATCCGCTGAACGACCCGGCGGGCGTGTAGTACACGGCGACCTGTGCGTTGCCATTCTTCGCCGACGACGGGCCTTTGCCCGGCACCGTCGAGAGGAATGCATCGGGAGTCGTTTGATAGCCGTCGGTTCGCAACACATCGCCCGAAACACGAATGCCCCATACACCGCCCAACGCGAAGTTCTTGGCGACGGCGGCATTCGTCGTATTGAACGACTGATAGCTGATGTCCGCCTGCGCGCTGTTGTCGATGGGCTTGCGGGTGACGATGTTGACGACGCCCGCGACCGCGAGGTTGCCCCACACGCTCGACGAGCCGCCGCGAAGAACCTCGATGCGCTCGATCGCCGAGAGCGGCACCTTGAACCACTGCGTGGTGCTGTAGAACGGATCGTGAATCGGCACGCCGTCGACGAGCATCAATACTTTGCTGTTGGTGACGCCGCGCAACTTGGTTTGCTGGCCGGTGGGGTCGGTTGTGTAGTATGGCGCGCCGGGGATGTTCATGCCCGGGATGTCGCGCAGCAGCTGATCCAGCGTCCGTGCGGGCGACTGCATGATCTCGGCGCGGCCGATGACAGTAGCGTGGAGCGGAACGCGGTCGAGCGTCGTCGTTGCGCGCGTGGCGGAGACGACGACGGGGCCGAGCGTGGCTTTCGTCGAATCGCTCGGGCGGGTGGGCGCCTGGGCGAGCAGGCGTGACGACGCCGCGAGCAGCGCGCCCATCACAGGCACACACCCGCGGAGGCGGCGTGTTAGAGTTCTGATATTGTTGTGCATTGCCAGGTGTCTGCGTGTAATCGAGACCATTGTTGGCCTCGAGGGTCGGCGAGTGACTTGGCGCGACCTCACGCAGGACGGCGACGGCCATGAGGGCCATCGCGCGGTCGGGATGTGCGAGGGAGCGCCGCGCTAGGCGCGCGGCGGTCCGGTGGTGTAGGGCCGGGCGAATTCCGGCGCGGGCCGCGCAAGCGACTCGACGCTCGGGACCGAGCGCAGCGGGGCGTCGATCAGCGTTGCGATCTCGACGCGCGGCGCATCCGGCGCACGAAGGAGAGCTCCGCCGACCGCGCAGCAGTCGATGCAGGTGCAGTCGTGGTGGTTGTGTCCGGGTTGCTTCGTGTTCGAGCTCGCGTGGTGTGACGCGTGATGCGCATGCATGGCCGCCGCCGAGCTCGTCATGTGCATCGAGCCGTGCATCGAGCCGTGCATCGACGCGGCGATGGCGTGACCGGCGCCGTGCATCGGACACGGCTGCAGCACACCCGGCTCGCCCGCAACGAGCGGGAGCCAGAACGCCAGCAGGCTGGCGAGCGCGCGGAACCACGGTGTACGACGCATTACCTGTAAAATGGCCTGATTCGCGGATTCGTTCCAGAGGACACGTGGCGATGCCCGAACGAAGGCCTTCCGACACGCACGGAATGGAGATACGGCCGTTTGCCGCTCTCGGACTATGGACGATTCAGCACATCCGCCGATTCCGATCCCGGTCTTATTATTCGGGCATGCCGATGGTTCCCTTTGTATCCTTGCCTGATTCCGCGCGCATCTGGGTCTTTGCCAGCGATCGCGCGCTCCGCGGAGCGCCTGCTGACACCATGCTCGCGGAGGTCGATCGTTTTCTTGGCGAGTGGAAGGCGCATGGCGTTCCGCTGCGATGTGCGCGCGAGTGGCGCGACGATCGTTTCCTGGCGATTGGCGTGGACGTGACCGCGGAGAACGCGTCGGGCTGCTCGATCGACGGGCTGTTTCGCACGTTTCAGGAGCTGCAACGCGAGATCGGCGCGCAGCTCATCGGCGGCGGCCGCGTGTTCTATCGTGGCGATGCCGGCATCGAGACCGCGACGCGGGAAGAGTTCGTCGAGCATGTGAAGCGCGGTCACGTGAAGGGCGAGACACCGGTGTTCGATACGACGATCACCGATGCGCGGACGTGGCGGCAGAAGTTCGAGCAGCCGGCGAGCCTGGCCTGGACCCAGCGTTATTTCCAGGAAGGTTTGCCGCGAACCACTGCTTAGAACAACGACCAGATCTGACCAGATCTGACAAGATCTGACAAGAACCGTAACGTCATGGGCGAGATGATACCGCCCGACGCAGCGGTGTCCGCCTTTACAGATCGTGTCAGATTTTGTCTGATCTGGTCGTTGTTATAGTGTTGTTATGCGCACCGGCTTGGGACGCGGCGCACAGACGCTCACGTCAGATCGTCGTCCGTCACCTCGGGATAACTTCGTTCCACCCGCGAGATCTCCTCGGCCTGTCCCGGCGACAACGTCTCCTCCGGATCCAGACACCAGATCCCATCCATCAGCCCCTGTCGCCGTAAGACTTCGTGAATGCCAGGGATGCATCCCCGAAATGCGTGCGTCGCATCGAACACGACGGCGTTGGCGTCCGTGAGTGCGGCACCATACGAGAGCAGCGACGGCTCGTACTCGCCGGTGACGCGCGCTTCCTTGATCGCCGCGAGCAGCGACACCGCGGCGCGCGTCCACACCGCCCACTGTCCGAGCAAGCCGCCGTCGATCCATCGCAAGACGGTCGTTCCACCGACCGCGATCGGAAACGGCGTCAACAAGTCGGCGACGATGTTGTCGTCGTTGCCGGTGTAGAGCGCGATGTCATCGCGTCCCGCCTCGACCACCGCGCGCACGACGTCGATCGTTTGATAACGATTGAATGGCGCGATCTTGATCGCCCACACGTTCGCGATCTCAGCGAACTCGCGCCAGAAACGATGCGATAGCACGCGTCCGCCCACCGCCGGCTGCAAGTAGAACCCGAACAGCGGAATGATCTCGGCAATGGTGCGGCAGTGTTCGAGAATGCGATCTTCACTCTGGTCGCGCCACGCCCCCAGGCTGAGCAAGGCCGCGTCGTATTGGAGCTCGCGCGCGATCTGCGCTTCGGTGGTGGCCTGCGCCGTGTGTCCGACGACGCCGGCGATCATCGCGAACGGACGCGGTGAATCAGCGAGCTGCGATCGCGCTTCGTCCATCGCGATTTCGAGCACCGGCCGAAACAATCCGATGTCGGGATCTCGAATGGCGAACTGTGTCGTGTGCACGCCGACCGCCAAGCCGCCGGCGCCGGCTTCGATGTAGTACCGCGTGAGTCCGCGCTGGCGTGCCTCGTCGAGCCGGCGGTGTTCGTCCAGCGCGAGCGGATGCGCCGGAATGACCTGTCCAGCGCGGAGATGCTCGCGGATGCTCGGGCTCGAGACAGCGGCGTCAAAACTTTCCATCGCGTGCCTCGAACTTGGTGGGTTTGCCTAGCAACGAACCGCCGTTCTTTACCCAATCCGCGACCCAATCGATCATTCGCTCGACGCTGACCTCCGGCGCCGAGAAATTGTCGCGCATGCGCGACGTGTTGCTCACGAGTGCATCGGGTCGCTCGGCGCCAGTGAACGTTGCCGCCTTTCCAAGGTGTTCGGCGAATTTTTCCGCAAGCGCGCGAACGCTGAGCAACTCGCCGCCCGTGACATTGACGACGAACGGCGGCGTCGCCGTCTTCGCCAAGCATTCGATCGCGATCCGATTCGCATCGCCCTGCCAGATGACGTTGACGTACCCCATCTCGAGGGGCACCGGCTCGCCGCGAAAGACGCGAAGCGCGAGATCGACGAGCACGCCATATCGCAGATCGATGGCGTAGTTCAATCGCACGATCGAGACGCGCGTGCCGCGACGCTCGGCGTACCACTCGAACACGCGCTCGCGGCCGAGACATGACATGGCGTATTCGCCGATCGGCCCCGTCGCGTCGGATTCTCGCGCGCCGCCCGACGCCACCGGCGTGAGCGGATACACGTTGCCGGTGGAGAACGCGACGATGCGCGCATCGCGATAGTGCTCGGCGCAATAATCGGGAACCAGCGTGTTCATCGCCCACGTCGTCGCCGGCGCGCCCGCGGTGCCAAATTTTTGTCCCGCCATGAAAATCACGTTCGGCGCACGAGGCAGCGTTGCGACGTCGGCGCGGTCGAGCAAATCGCAGGCGATCGTCTCGACGCCCGCGTCGTTGAGTTGACGCTCGGCGTCGCGCGACGACCAACGGGACACGGCGATCACACGGCGATCGTAGCGCGCTGCACGCCGCACCATTTTCGCGAGTGTCGGCCCCATCTTTCCGCCCGCGCCCAGGATGACGATATCACCGGGGCACGCGTTCAGCGCGGCGGTTGTTTCCGCGCGCGGCGTCGAGAGGAGGTCGTCGAGCTCCGCTTCGGTCATCTCACGCCGCGGCTGCGTTCTGAGCGTAGCGTTTGATGCGGCCGACCATCGCGTTCAGTCCGACTTCGCGACCCGACAAACCAATGCCTTCCATGATCTGGTGCACGAAGTCGTTGGGAATGGCCAGCGTCGTGGCCGGGTCCTGCTCGTTGATCGCCGAGAAGAGAATGGCGAGAAACGCGGCGATGGTCGGCGATTGCCTGATGTTGAGGTCGGCATAAAAGTGCATCTTGCCGTCGCGATATTCCGGGAAGAGGTCGACGCGCGTTTGGCACTCGGGCACCGAGAAACTGCCCCGCTCGACGTCACGAAACCGGTCGGGCAGTGGCTCGAGCTTCTTGGAGTAGTGCACCAGAGCCTGCATTTTTTCCTCACGGCTCATTGCACGAAAGCGTTCGATCACGCGTGCGATGGTCCGAGGGAGCTCTCCCGATGACGTTGCCTCGCTCATGGTCGCATTCAAGTGTGAGCGTGAGGCCGCGTCAAGTCACGCACACTTCCGCAAGGAGCAGCACATGCCGACACGCAGCGCGAGCGCGAAATGGGAAGGCGGATTGAAGAACGGCCGCGGATCGTTCACCGGTCAAACCGGTTTGGGCGGTCAATACAACTTCAGCTCGCGATTCGAGAGCGGAACGGGGTCGAATCCAGAGGAGTTGCTCGCGGCGGCGGAGGCTGCGTGCTACAGCATGGCGCTGAGCGCGGGGCTCGAGCGCAACGGCACGCCGGCGACGAGCGTGGAGACGAAAGCCGATTGCACGATCGACAAGGTCGGCGATGGGTTCGGGATCACGAAGATGCAACTCACCGTGCGCGCGAGCGTTCGGAATCTCGACGACGCGACGTTCCAGCGGATCGCGAAAGAGACGAAGGACGGCTGTCCCGTCTCGAAGGCGCTCAAGGGCGTGGACATTCAATTGGCGGCCACGTTGTCGTCGTGAGAAACGTGAAGCGTTTCTCGAAGACGGTCGGCTAGCGTACTGACTGCCGATCGTCTTCGCCGCGCTCAGTCGGCGTAGTACTCCTTGATGCACATCGTGACGACGCGCTGCAGCAGGCGCACGTGCTCGTTCGGCTCCTTGATCGAGCGGACGATGGGCAACGAGTACCAGATGTCCTTGAGCACGACGAGCAGCTGTTCCGGCAGCATCGACTGCTCGCGGGCTTCAGCGGCCATGGCGTGCAGCGCGCGCCCGAGACCTTCACCGCTCCCCGGCGCGCTGACGTACGCGTTCAGCGCGGAGCGCACGGCCTGAATTGTCGCGTCGGACAGCGAGCCGGGGCCGGGGCTCGAGTCATGGACCATCATCATGATGCACGAATGTTTACCGCGGCGTCATGCGAGTCAAGGGCAGCGGGGAAGAATTACGACTGGTGACGGCAATCTCCGGCGCACTTGAATAGTGCCGCCCGCCGCCGCAGGCTTACTCCTCCGTTCACCACACGAAACATCGCGCTCACCGCTCTCCCCCCGCTCCCCGATTTCACCGTTTTCACCGTTTTCACCGTTTCACAATTCTCATGGCTACCCCTTCAGTCACGCACTATTCGTGGGATGAGATGCCCAAGGAACAGGTCTCGCCGATGCTCGACCGGCGGCTCATCACCGGCGATCGCATGATGCTCGCGCACGTGTACCTCAAGAAAGGCTGCATCGTCCCGAAGCATTCCCACGAGAATGAACAGATTACGTATATCCTCGAGGGCGAGCTGAAATTCTGGATCGGCGATGACGAATCGCAGATCGTGCACGTCAAGGCGGGCGAGGTGCTGCACATTCCGTCGAACGTTCCGCACAAGGCCGAAGCCGTCGTGGACACGCTGGACGTGGACATTTTCGATCCGCCGCGCCAGGACTGGTTGAACAAGACCGACGCGTACCTCCGGAAATAGGCGAAGCCCGCATGGACCTGGGGCTACGCGGAAAGACCGCCGTCGTCGCCGCGGCCAGCCGCGGCCTTGGCCGCGCGATCGCCGATGAGCTGGCGCGCGAAGGAGTGCGACTCGTCATCTGCGCACGGGGCGCCGATACACTCGACGCCGCGCGAAAGGAGATTGCCGACGCAACCGACGCCGACGTTCACTCAGTCGTCGCCGATCTCTCCGAGGCAGCGGGAATCGAACGTGTCGCCGCTGCGGCGCGAGAAGCGTTTGGCCACGTCGACATTCTCGTCAACAATGCCGGCGGGCCACCGGCCGGACCGTTCGAGAAGCATGACTGGGACGTCTGGCAGCAGGCGGTGAATCTCACGCTTCGCAGCACGGTCGAGCTGACGCGCGCCATGCTGCCGGGCATGCGCGAACGAAAGTGGGGCCGCGTGATCAACGTGACGTCGATCGCCGTGAAACAACCGGTGGAAAACCTGATGCTGTCGAACAGCGTGCGCTCCGCCGTGACCGGGTTTGCGCGCACGTTGGCCAACGAAGTCGCGATCGACGGTGTGACGGTGAACAACATCCTTCCTGGCTACACACGAACCGAGCGCGTCGAGCAGTTGGCGGCCGCAAACGCCGCGAAGGAGGGGCTCGCCTCGCAGGACATTCTCGGCCGGTTCGAGCGCGAGATCCCGATGCGCCGGCTGGGTGAGCCGCGTGAGTTCGCGGCACTGGCGGCGTTTCTGGCGTCGGAGCGGGCGAGCTACATAACTGGACAGTCGATCGCGGTCGATGGGGGATGGATTCGCGCGCTGTTATAGCCGCGATCGAGGTGAGGCCCGCGCGCGCAGCGCCGCGGGCCTAACTGCCCCCACCCTGTGGTTGCGCTCCAACAGCCAGGTCCTTCGCGCCCGGCCCGTGATGGAACACCGTTCGGCTCGGCAGCGCAAACTTGAGCTGGTCCGCGTTGAAGCGGCGCAGAATCTCGAGGTTGATCGCCTGCTGAATGTTCATGTACACGTTGTACTCGGGATCGAGCACGTAGTACACCGTCTCGAGGCGGATGCCCGACTCGGTGAAGCTCGCCACGTGACTGCGGTCGAAGCGCACCGGCTTCTGCGCCGTCACGATTTGCTCGAGCACCGTCGGCAGCCGCTCGAGCACGTCGGTGGACGTGTCGAACGGCACATCGAGATTGAACGTGGCCCGCCGCTGGAACATGCGGCGATAGTTTCTGAGCCGCGATTTGAGCACATCGCTGTTGCCGATGATGATCTGCTCACCGGTCACGCTGCGAATGCGCGTCGTCTTGAGTCCGATGTGCTCGACGATGCCATTGATGTTGTCGACGCCGATGTTGTCGCCGACGTCGAACGGCTTGTCGAACACGATCGCCAGCGCGGCGAGCAAGTCGCCAAGAATGTTCTGCACCGCCAGCGCGATCGCGATCCCGCTGACACCCAGGCCCGTGATGAGCGGTGTGATCTCCACGCTGAACACCGATTTCAACGCGGTGATGAAGATCAGCAGCCAGATCACGACCTTGGCGCCGACGCCCATCGCCGTGATCATCGCCACGCTCGTGCGGTCGTGCGTGCCCGTGCGACGCTTGAGATGGAGCTCGACCCAGAACGCGATCGCCGCCACGGACCAGAGGGCGAGCTGCCAGAGGAGAATCAGCTTCGTGAGGGGCGGAATCAGCGGCGCGATCCGTCCGTGCAGCGACAGACTCGAAATGCCGGTCAACACCGCGAGCGCAACGAGCACCCACGTGCGCGTTCCCTTCAGCAGATCGACGATCAGGTCGTCGATCTGATTCGTCGTGCGCGACGCGAGCGCTCCAATGCGTGAGATCAGCACGCGTCGCACCACGAGGGCGACGAGCAACACCACGGCCGTCGTCAGGCCGGCGGTCAACCACGCGCGCAGCGAATTGCTGAGGAATTGCCGATCGAGCAAATCGGCAACAGGTGCGGGCACGATCATGCCCTACAATCTATCTCGACCGAACTACAGCGCTGCAGCCGCTTCCATCTCGGCGGAGACACGGCGGCGTTTGACGACCAAGTCGCCGTCGCACGCATCGCAGGTGCAGCACTGCCACGCCGGTTCCACGTCCTCGCCGAAGTAGTCGAGAATGAAACGCGTGCGGCACTGCGCGCTCTGACAGTAGTTGATCATCGAGCGCAGCTTCGCGCGATCCTGCACGCGCCGCTCTTCGTAGTCGGTGAGGTCGGCGCTCAGATCGACCTGCGTCAGGCGGTTCTGGAGACGCTCCCAGCTGCCGCCGCGATACTCGCGCACGAGCCCATGCCGCTTGAGCAGCACGAGGACGATGCGCGCTTTGCGCCGTGCGACACCGGATTTTTCCGCGAGCTCGTCGATGAGCGCGGTCTCGCCCAGCGGCACCTGCTCCAACACGATGGCAACCTTCGCCGCCTCTTCCACATCGGGATACTTGCCGCCCAGGAAGTATGACTGCACCCGGCTGTCTTCGACGCGGTAAAAGAGCGTACACGTCGCGGGGAGTCCGTCGCGCCCGGCGCGGCCCGCCTCCTGATAGTACGCCTCGACCGATCCCGGAAAATGGTAGTGCACCACGAAGCGAATGTCGCGCTTGTCGATGCCCAGTCCGAACGCGTTCGTCGCGATGATCGCCTTGAACTCGTCGCGCATGAAGCGATCCTGCGTCTCCTTGCGCTCCGGACCGTTCAGCTTTCCGTGATAAAGTCCGATCGGAAAATGCGGCGAAAAATGTTCATGCAGCCGCTCGGCCTCACGCACCGTCGCGACATAGATGACACCTACGCCCGGACTTTCGCGCAGCACCTGCTCGAGCGCCGCATCCTTCATCGCTTGATTGACCGTGCGCTTGACCTCGAAGCGCAGATTCGGCCGCGCGAATCCCGTGACGGTGACGTGCGGATCCTTCATGCCCAGTTGTCGCGCGATGTCGTCGCGCACTTCCTGCGTCGCCGTCGCGGTGAGCGCAAGAATCGGCGGCCGCCCCAGGCGCTTGACCACGGAGCCGAGTGTGAGGTAGTCCGGCCGGAAGTCGTGTCCCCACTGGCTCACGCAGTGCGCTTCGTCGATCACGAACAAGCTCACGGTGCGAGTGAGCAGCCGCTCGAAGAATTCGCGATCCTTGAATCGCTCCGGCGTGAGGTAGAGGATTTCACCGCCGCCGTCGCCGACGCGCTGCGCGAGATCGCGCGCTTCGGCATCGGTCAAGTGCGAGTGCATCGCGAGTGCGTCGACGCCGTGTGCCGCGAGCTTGTCCTGCTGGTCTTTCATGAGCGCGATCAGGGGACTCACGACAACCGTGAGTCCCGGCAGCATCAGCGCGGGCAGCTGATACACGAGCGATTTGCCGCTGCCGGTGGGCATGACGACGAGCGCGTCCTCGCCGCCTAGGACGGCGTCGATCGGCTCCCACTGACCTTTCTGGAAATCCTTATGACCAAAGCGGTCGACGAGGACGTGACGCGCTTTGGTCTTGAGCGACGTAGGCATCGCTCAATAGAAAGGCACGAAACGGACCGTGAGCGAAGCGCGTGGCGACGCCGAGTCACAATGGACACCGGCGTCGTCACATTATCGCCGCTTCTCTACGACGGCTTAGTTGTTCGAGACGTGCGTCTGCGCATCGGTACCGCGGATCTCGATCTTGCGCGGCTGCGCCGCATGGGCCTTCGGGACGGTGACCGTGAGGAGACCGTTCGCGAAGTCGGCACTGATCTGCTCGCCGTCCACGAACTCCGGCAGGCGAATGGCACGCTCGAACGCGCCGAACACGCGCTCGGCGGCGTAGACGCGGAGCTCGCCTTGCTTGGAGGGATCGAGCGGCGACGGCTTGGTGCCGCGAATGACGAGCACGTTCTGCTCGAAGCTGATGTCGACCCTGGACGCATCCACACCAGGCAGCTCGGCGTACATCACATAGGCGTCTTTCTTCTCGACGACGTCGACGGCCGGAACCCAGACGCGGGCATCGCCGGTCCAGTTGGTCGAGAGGGCCTGGTCGATCGCGCGGTTGAGGGTGAGCATGCGATCGAGCGTGGAGTTGAGGCTGTTGGCGTTGCGGTTGGTCAGCATGTTCGGTTGCTCCTGTTCTCCTGTGTTTGTGTCATGAGATCGCCGCCGATCCACGGTGGCGGGGTATCAGAGAAGGCAGCGCGTGTGCCCAGTCGGGTGCGCCAAAGTGGCAAACGTCGCGGGGGGCGGTCGATCACATCGGCAAACCGGGACCCGGGACGTTGTTCGAAATGGCAGTATTTTTCACGTCATCCATTGCTGTGTTCAGGATGACACGACTACGAGGCATCGATGCTCATCAAAAAGCCCGACGACATCAAATCGTCCGAGATCACGACCGAAGAGCAGTACCTGAATCGCCGAAAGTTTCTGGCGGCGGCGGGTGTGGTCACCGCCGGGCTCATGGGCTCGGGCCGCTTGATCCACGCGATCGCTCCCGCGCGCGACCGCGACGCGCGGCAGGACGAGAAGCCGAACACGTACGATGAGATCACGCATTACAACAACTACTACGAGTTCGGCACCGACAAGGAAGATCCGGCGGCGAACGCCCAGAAGTTCCGCACCAAGCCGTGGACGGTGAAAGTCGACGGTCTCGTGAAGAAGAAGGGCGACTATCACCTGGAAGATCTGCTCAAGCCGTACAAGGTCGAGGATCGGACCTATCGCTTCCGCTGCGTCGAAGCGTGGTCGATGGTCATACCCTGGCAGGGCGTGCCGCTGGGCGAGATGATCAAAACGTTCGAGCCGTTGCCGAGCGCGAAATATGTACGTTTTGAGACTATTTATGCACCGGATCAGATGCCCGGGCAGCGCGAGCCGATCCTGCAGTGGCCATACGTCGAGGGGCTGCGCATGGACGAAGCGATGCATCCGTTGACGCTGATGGTCACGGGACTCTATGGAAAGCCGTTGCCGAATCAGGATGGCGCGCCGTTCCGGCTCATCGTGCCGTGGAAGTACGGCTTCAAAGGCATCAAGGCGATCACGAAAATCTCATTCGTGGCGGATCAGCCGAAGAACACGTGGCAGATCGCGAACGCGGACGAGTACGGCTTTTACGCGAACGTGAATCCCGAGGTCGATCATCCGCGCTGGACGCAGGCGAGCGAGCGGCGGATCGGGCAGTTCCGGCGGATCAAGACGCTCATGTTCAACGGCTACGCGGATCAGGTGGCGCACATGTATGCGGGGATGGATTTGAGGAAGAACTTTTAGTGGCGTGTCATCCTCCTGAGCGGGGCCAGGGCCCTGACAGTCATCCTCGCGAGCGCAGCGAGACGAGGATCGGCTTTTGAGTCACGCAGTTGAAACCCGCGTTTCCATGAGCAACTCCTCGTCTCCCTCCCCGTCGCTGCGCTCAGGGTCGGTCGCGAGGATGACCATTCCGTTTGCCCTGTGCCTGACCCCCCTCGCGTACATCGCCTGGAAGTTCTGGCAGAACAAACTCGGCGCGAATCCCATTCGCGAGCTCGAGATCGAGACCGGGCTCTGGACGCTGCGCATGCTCGCGATCACGCTCAGCGTCACGCCGGTCCGCCGCGCATTCGGCTGGAACTGGCTTCAGAAATACCGCCGCATGCTCGGCCTATTCACGTTTTTTTATGCCACGGTTCATATGAGCATGTGGGCCGGCGTCGATTGGTTCTTCGCCTGGGGCGACATGTGGCACGAGATCGTGAAGCACAAATACATCCTGATCGGCATGACGACGTGGCTGATCATGGTGCCGCTCGCGGTCACGTCGACCAGAGGATGGGTGCGCCGGCTCGGCAAGCGGTGGACGAAGCTCCACCGGCTCGTGTACGTCGCGGCGATCACCGGAACCATTCATTACCTGTGGGCGGTGAAGAAGGACACCTTCTTCCCGCTGGTGTACCTGGGCGTGTTCGCGCTGCTCCTGGCCTACCGCGTTATTTCCGCGCGACAGCGATCGTCTCGAGAATCGCGTCCGCGATCGCGCGCATCGGCGGCGGCATAGGCACGTCGTCGCTGCGCGCCGGCCCGGCGCCGCCGCAGGGCCGGTTCGACAAGAAACGGTGAGCGCTTTTGTCATCCGTTACACTTGTCGTGGTGAAGACTCCCGCCCGGCGCCACATCTCACCCAGCCAGCTTTCGATTTTCGCGGTCACCGCGCCCGGCCTCGAGCCGCTTTGCGCGGCTGAGCTCCGCGCGCTCGGCATTCGAGGCAAGGTCGACGAAGGCGGCGTCGCGTGGCGCGGGGACATGGAATCCGTCATGCGCGCGAATCTCTGGCTCCGTACGGCGTCACGCGTGATCGTGCGCGTCGCGGAGTTTCGAGCGAAGGCGTTCTTCGAGCTCGAGCTCAACGCGAAGAAGATTCCATGGAAGCAATACGTTTCGCCCAATGCGCGCGTGGAATTTCGCGTCACGGCGCGCAAGTCGAAGCTGTATCACACCGGCGCGATCGCAGAGCGGCTGGGCGACGCGGTGTCGGCGGCCGTGAAGGGCGTCACGGTCGAGAAGGGCGGCAGCGAGGATGACGACGCCGGCGCGGCGTCGCAGCTGTTCATCGTCCGATTCGCGCACGACGTGGCAACGGTGAGCGTAGATACGTCTGGCGCGCTGCTGCACAGGCGGGGGTATCGGCAGCAGCTCGCGAAGGCGCCATTGCGCGAGACGCTCGCCGCGGCGGTGTTGCTCGGCGCCGGCTGGAATGGAACGACCGCGCTCACCGATCCCATGTGTGGGTCCGGCACGATCGCGATCGAAGGGGCGCGGATCGCACGGCGCATCGCGCCAGGATGTGAACGGAGATTCACATTCCTGGATTGGCCGGGCGTCGATACCGCTCGGTGGGAGACGCTCGTGCGGGCAGCGCGTGAAACTGAGTTGCCGCGATCGCCGGTCGCGATTCAAGCGAGCGATCGCGACGCCGGCGCGATCGATGCGGCGCGGGCCAATGCGGAGCGCGCGCGCGTCGCGAGCGACATCGCGTTCGCCGTGCAGCCGATCTCGGCGTTATCGGCCGCGGAACCTCCGGGACTCGTCGCGATCAACCCGCCGTACGGCGTGCGCGTCGGCGAGCGGGTTCGATTACGAAACTTGTATGCGCAGCTGGGCAACGTGCTTCGCGCGCAGCGGGCGGGGTGGGCGCTCGCGCTGCTCTCGGCGGACACGCAGCTGGAGCGACAAGCGGATCTGGAATTCGAGGAACGGTTTCGAACGAAGAACGGGGGGATCCCGGTGCGGCTCGTCGTCGCGCCGGTGGCGGACGTGACGCGCTGACGCTCCTACTTCTTCACGCCTTCAGTCCCGGTCACGTAGCCAATCGCGAGTGATCCGGCGCGCAGCGGATCCGGCAGGTGCGCCATGATCCACTCGAGAATGCCTTCGGGCGTCTTGATGCGCATGACTGCCTCGAGCAACGCGCGCGGGTCTCCGTTCTGCTGGTAGGCGAAGAGCGCATTCACGGTGGTCGGGTTGTTCAACAACTTCGCCACGTTCTCGAACGCGCCGGGCCAGATGCCGATGCTATCCAGACACGCGACCATCAGATTGATGTGCTCGGGCGTCGCGAAGGGATGCCCGCCGCCCCCGGCGACGCCCATCACGATGGACTCATTGTCGAGAATGGCGAGGAAGTGCCGGGCGAACCCGGCGAGAAAATGGCCGACCCTCGTCAGCGCGTCGAACGACGTGAGCGAGTCGGACGATTCCAGCAACTGCGCCAACAGCTGTTTGAGCCGCACCGGATCGTTGCCGTAGGTGACGAGCGCGTCGAGAAAGCCGCCTGACAGGAGATCCGGCACATCCAGCCAGTTCACGCGCACGCCGCCGTAGGGCACGCACATGATCCAGATCGTCAGAAAGATGACGGGATCGCGGAGCAACTTGAGAATTTCCTCACGTGACCGTCCCGTTTTCGCGGCGATGACGCTCACGAACGCAACGGTGCGGGAGCACTGGTAGAAGTGCTGGCCGAAGTAGCGCGGAATCGCGGCGCCGGAAAACGTGGCGTGAAGACGGCTGTGGCCGAGCGACTTCAACGTGTCGCAGATCATCCTCGCGTCGGGACTGCCAATGTCCGGAACCGAGTCGCGCGGCTTCAGGGACATGTCGTAGCCGAAGTTGAGTGCGAACTCGCTATTGAGCGTCCTCAGGCCCATGAGATCATACAGAAAGCGCCACTGGTCCGTCGTGACGGGAACGACCTGCCCGCCACGCTGTTGCTGCGTCGTGGTCGGAACGATCTGCATGTCCTGCTCGTTGCGCTCCTGCGACGGCTGCGTGTCGCCGCCCAACTGCGTGATCGAACCCTTGGCGAAGCGACGGTCGTTCGAGTTCTGCGTTCCATAAAAGCGTACAAAGCGCACTTTGATGAACTTCACGCGATTCGACGTCAGCGTCACGACAGCCAACGGGCGGTAGCGTGTGCGCTGATTGAACTTCTTCGTCGAGTAGCTCCAGTACTTCTTGGACTTCATCACCTGACTAATCATGACCAGCCCCGCTGTTAGGCGTTCCGCGCCGACTTGATCGTTACCGCGACACCGCGAGACCTTGAGGGTTGGAGCCGGCGGCGTGCGTCGCGACGAGCGTCAAATGACCGGTACTCTGGTTGATCGCGAATATGGAGACGCTGTTGTCGATGCCGTTGCCCGTATAGACCCACTTGCCTTGCGGGTCGCTCACGATCCATTCGGTGCCGACACGTACGCCCTGGGCCGTGCCGATCGACCCGCCCTCCGTGAGCACACCCGTCGTCTGATCGACGGCGAAGGTGTGAATGATGCCGCTGTTCAAGTCCGGCACATATGCCCACCGGCCAGTGGCGTCGACGGCGACGTGCGTCATCGTGCCCGAGCTGGGAGTCGCGATTCCGGTCGCCGTGAGCGTGCCGTCGCTGTTGATCGAGTACGAGTGAACGCGGTTCTGGATGCGTTCCGTGACGTACACGAAGCGGCCGGTCGGATCGACGGTGATGCCGCGAGGCTGCGACGTGAACGGAGGGTTGCCCGGAACGGCAAGCGTGCCGTTCGCCGCGAGCGTCCCGTCGGCGTTGATCTTGTACAGCGAGATCGTGTTGTCGTTCTGATTCGTCGCGTAGACGTAGCGGCTGAGCGGATCGACCGTGAGGGATTGGGCGTGATTGCCGGCCGCCACCGTTCCGATCGCCGTGAGCGCTCCGGTGCTGCCGATCGAGAATTCCGAGATGCTGCTGCCGTTCGCGGCGGAGACGTCGTTCACGACATACACCCAACGTCCCGTTGGATCGACGACGAGCGAGGTCGAGCCCGCGCTCGCGGCGACAGAGCCTCCGTTCGTGAGCGCGCCCGTCGTCTGATCGATCGTCCACTCTGAGACCCGGCCGGCGGTGTGGTCCGCGGCATAGGCGAAATGGCCCGACGGATCGACCGCCACATCATTCGGGCCCGCGGCCGTGCCGGCCGTGCCGGCGCCGATCGCGGTGATGTCGCCGGTCGTCGGGTCGATCGACCACATGCGAACCTGGTTGCTGCCGAACGCACTGGAATACAACCAGCGGCCAGGCTCATTCACGAATACTTGCGACGACGCATTGACGGTGGCGCCAGCGCTCGTCGCGCTCGCCGTGAATGTCTTCGTCGTCCCCGGCGTGACCACCGTGCTGCTCGTGCAGCCGACCGACCCAATGCCGTTGTTGATCGAGCACGTCGGCGCGTTCGCCGCCGTCAGCGCGAGCGTCACCGGTTGCACGATCGTCACATGCGTCGAGAGCGCGGCGAACGACGTGATCGAGGGCGCGATGATGACGTTGAACGATTGCGCGCCGCTCGTGCCGCCACGCGTGTTCACCGTCACGTCTCGCGAGCCGAGCGCGGCGCCCGCATCCACGGTGAAGTCGGCGGTGAGCGACGTGCTGCTCGCGACGTTGACGTTGTTCGCCGTCACGTTCGCGCCGCTCACCGACAGCGTCGTTGCGCCGGGCACGAAGTCCGTGCCCGTCAGCGTGAGCGTCTGAACGCCGCCTTGCGCCCCGTTCGCCGGTGAAATGCTCGAGAGCACCGGCAAGACGGACACGACCGAGAAGGTCGCGGTGTTGCTCGTTCCGTTGCTCGTGCTCACAGTCACGTTGCGCGCGCCGAGATCCGCCGTCGCGCTCACGGTGAATGTCACCGCGAGCGAATTGGTGCTGGTCACGTTGACCGCGCCCACGGTGACGCCGGTGCCGCTGACGCTCACCGATGTTCCGCCGGCGACGAAGTTCGCGCCGGTGATGTTGACGCCCACCGCGGTCGCGATCGCGGCGGCGACGGGATTCATCGACCCGATGAACGGGACCACCGAGAAGACGCGGAACGGAACCGCGGCCGACGTTCCGCCGCTCGTCGTCACCGTGAGATTGTGATCGCCCGCGACCGCCGACGCGGCGATCGTGATGCGTGCCGTCATCGACGTACCGCTCGCCACGTTGACGCTGTCGACGGTGAGGCCCGCGCCGTCGACGTTCACGGTCGCGCCAGGCACGAAGTTGGTGCCGGCGAGCGTGACGGTGACACTCGTGCGCTGCGACCCACCCGATGGCGTGACGGTCGTGACGGTCGGCGTGGGCGGAATGATGGTGAATGACAGCGTCGCCGTGGTACCGCCCGCGTTCGTCACGGTGATCGTGCGTGCGCCCAGCGCGGCGGCGGCGTCGATCGCGAGGGTGGCTGTAAGAGTTGTACTATTAGTAACCGACAATGAACCGACGGTGACGCCCGTCCCGCTGACGGAGACGCTGGTCGCGCCGCTCACGAAGTTGCTTCCGGAAATCGTGACCGGGACGGACGTGCCTAGCACGCCGATTGCCGGCGTGACGCCGGTCGCGGTCGGCGCCGGCGGGTTCACGGTGAACGCCGCCGCGCCGCTCGATCCGCCCGACGTCGTGACCGTGACCGCGCGGCTGCCCACCGCGGCATCGGTCGCGACGGTAAACGTCGCCGTGATCGACGTGGGGCTCGCCACGGTCACGTTGGAGACTGACACGCCGCTTCCGCTGACCGCGACGCTCGTACCCGCGACGAAGTTCGATCCGGTGATCGTCTGGGTGAACGACGTACCGGTCACGCCCGCGCTCGCGCTGAGACTTGCGATCGTCGGCGCCGGCGGATTGATCGTGAAGCCCTGCGTGCCGCTCGTACCGCCGGTCGTCGTCACGCTGATCGTCCGCCCGCCGAGCGCCGCGCTCGATCCCACCACGAGATCCGCGGTGATGGACGTCGCGCTCACCACCTTCGTGTTTTGCACCGTGATGTCGGCGCCGCTCACGGCGACCGTCGTCGAGCTCGCCGAGATGAAGTTGCCGCCGGTGAGCGTCACCGTCGTCGTCGCGCCGCGAACGACGATCGCCGGCGTTACGCCGGTCAGCGCGGGGACAGGCGGATTGATCGTGAACGTCTGCGCTCCGCTCGTGCCGGCGCTCGTCGTCACGGTCAGGCTGCGCGCCCCCAACTCGGCTGTCGATGCGATCGTCAGTGTCACGGTCAGCATGTTCTCGCTGGCCACGCTCACGGAAGACGCGGTGACGCCCGTGCCACTCACGGCGACGGTCGTTCCGCCAGTGACGAAGTTCGCGCCGACGAGCGTCAGCGTCGTGGTCGTGCCCTGCACGCCGGTGCTGTTCGATAGTGACGTGATCGTCGGCGCGGGCAACGGCGCGGAGGTGTGGTCACTCGAGCAGCCCGCCGCGATCAAGAGGGCCGAAACCGTCAACCGCAGCAAGCGGCGTGCATTCACGATGTGCATCAAAACCCCTTTTTGGGCCGCTCGTTTTCGGCCGTGACGAAAGTGTGAAGCGCCAGCGAGCAGGAACTCCGTGCCGGCGGGCAGACAATTATGAAGTGCGGATCAGCGGGACACCACGATGCCGCGCGGGAAATTTCCCGTTGGCCCGGTCCCCACGGCGATCGCGATGCACATCAGGTCCTTTCCTGCCGCTGGCCCGCGACGGCGATGATGTAGCTCAACCGGCCGACTGCTCCTGAAGGGCCATCGCTCTCGATCCCGCGGAGATCCGGAATGGCGAAATGCTCGGCGTCGCCGCCCCAGGCGGTACCGATGACGTCGAACAAGGCGAGAAACGGCTCGCCGATCGGAAGCGAACGGCCGTCACAGAGCAGCCAACCTGCCGGTGCACGCTCACCGCCGAACAACCGGATCTCGCCTACGTATGCGTTGTCGAGCATGACGTCGTCACTCGTTGGATAGAGGCCGTTGCATGCGATGCCGTACTCGATCTTCGAAACCCCCGAGCGGACTGCGGGAAGGCTGAACGTCGTTCGTCCGTCGCCGCCGAACCGCCAGCCGAGCAAGGAGAACAGGGGCTGGTGATCCCCGATTGGCAGCACTCGGCCATCGCACGAGATCCAGTCTTCCGGCAGCCCGCGCGCGAACCGGCGGATTTCACCAACGAAGTGGGACACTTTACGGATTACTCACTGGTCTTGCTCACTGGTCCGGGAGCGTTGTGTAATTGCGAGAACGGTGAACGCGCCATAACGTTGGGCGCCGAGTCTGACCGATTCCTGCCAATTTCTGACTCGCTCTAAGTGATTAACCTCCAAGTACTTGGCCGCCTCGAGCTCACGGGAGCGAACGGGCGCGTTCTCGATTCCGTGCTCGCACAGCCCAAGCGGCAGGCCGTGTTGGCCTACCTGGCGGTGGCTGTTCCGCGCGGCTATCACCGGCGCGACTCGCTCGTGGCGTTGTTGTGGCCCGAGCGTGACGATGAGCATGCGCGCGGCTCGCTCAGCAAAGCGGTCAGTTACCTGCGGCAGGCGCTCGGCGCCGACGCGCTCATCAGCCGCGGACACGCGGAGCTCGGGCTGGATTGGCATTTGGTGTGGTGCGACGCGGCCGGGTTCGAGGACGCGTTCGATCGCGGGGCGCTCGCCGAAGCGATGGCGTTGTATCGCGGCGATCTGTTGCCCGGTTTTCACGTGGACGAAGCGCCCGAATTCGATCATTGGCTCGAGCGGGAGCGCGCGCGGCTGCGCGGACGGGCGTTGCAGGCGTCGCGCATGCTCAGCGAACGCGAAGAGGCCGCGGGTCGGCTCGCTGCATCGATCGAGTGGGCGCGCCGCGCCATGTCGCTCGATGCGTTCGACGAAGCGAGCGTGCGGCGTGTGATCGCAGTGCTCGACAAGGCGTCGGATCGTGCCGGGGCGCTCCGCACGTACGATGAATTCTCAGCGCTCTTGCGTGCCGAGCTCGATGCGGAGCCCGACGCCGAGACGACGGCGTTGATGGAGTCGATTCGCGATCGCCAGACGCCGAGGGCGGAGATGCCCTCCGCACCGCCGATCGATTCGGCCCCGGTGATTGAAACGCAGACGTCGCGTGAGCCCGCCGTCGCCGCCAATTCTGTTCCGCGACCGCGCTCGATCTGGCGTACGCGAATGGCGGCGATTGGTTCGGCGGCGCTGGCGATCGTCCTGCTCGTTGCGTGGGTGATCGTCGGACGAGATCGCGCGGACGCCACGCACGCACGATTCAGCGTCGCCGTTTCGCCCTTCGTCGTCGAGGGCGCGGCCCACGCCCGCGACGTCGGCGAGCGACTCGCACGCGCGATCTCCGCGCGGCTCGATCGAGAAGGCTCGCTGCGCGCTGTTGATGCGGCATCGGCGAGCGCGCGCTTTCGATTGTTGGGGCGTATCGACGCGCGCGGGGACTCGATCGACGTGACGGCGACGCTGTTCGACACGATCGTGGGCCGCGAGCCGATCGCCCACGCCGCCGCGACCGGATTCACGCGCGACGTCGATTCGCTCAGCGCTGACATCGCGTGGCAAATCATGACGTTGCAACCCACCAGCATCGCGCCGCGGGTGCATCAGCCGCCGACGCATTTCACGGCGTCGCTCGTCGCGGTGCGCGCCTTCATGGATGGCGAGCGCGCACTTCGTTCCGGCCGTTTCGCCGAGGCGATGAAAGCCTACAAGTCCGCCGTGGACGCGGACACGACGTTCGCGCTCGGCTACGTCGATCTGAGTCGCGCCGCGATGTGGGCGGGCGATTACGCGATGTCCGACTTCGCGACGCAGCGTGCGTTGCGCTACGCCGATCGGCTGTCGCCGCTCGATCAGACACGCGTGCGCGCGTGGTGGGCCTATGAGGCCGGACGTCCGCTCGAGGCCGACCGGCTGACGCGGCTCGTGCTCGCCAACGACATCGGGACGGCGGATGCGTGGTACGAGCTTGGCGAGCTGCGGTTTCACTGGGGACCGATGCTCGGTTGGACGAAAGACGAGGCGCGCGATGCGTTCGAGCAAGCGTTGGCAATCACGGGCGAAGCGAGCAGCATCGTGCATCTCGCGCGTATCGCTGCCTCGGAAGGACGCGGCGGCGCGCTCGACTCGCTGGTGCGTCGCGCGCTCGCGATGGGAGTGGACGAGCCGCAGGCGCTCGAGCTGCGCGTGTTGCGTGCGCACGTCGCCGGCGATCGTGCCGAGAGCGACCGATTGCACGCGGCGATCGCGCGACTCGACGACAACGCGGCATTCTCGGTCGTATCGTTCGCCGCGGCGAGCACGGCGGAGTATCCGCTCGCGCGCGGATTGGCCGATGCGCTCACATCGCCGCGCCGAGCCCAGGGGTTTCGCGTGAGAGGTGCGATCCTCTCGGCGGAAATGGCGATGGCGCGAGGCAAGACGGCTGACGCGATGACCGCGCTCGTGGCCGGGCCCTTATTGACGCCGGCTCGCTCGATCGAGTATCGCGCGGCGCTTGCGTCGCTCCCGTTTCGCGCGACGCCGAGCGACGAAGCGAGGACGCTGCGAGCGGAGCTCCTCGCGCAACACGATGAAGGGTTGATCGGACCGGGCGCCGACCACTTCGCCGTGAACAGTATTTATCCCCCGCGCCGCGGATATCTGCTCGCGATGTTGTCGCTCAAGATGCAAGACACCGCGAGCGCGATGAAATACGCGCGGCAGCTCGACAGTGCGACCGAGAATGTCGCGGACGCGGCGTACCAGCACAGCGTGGCGCGCCTCGTTCGCGCTGAGGTGCTGCATGGCCAGGGGCGGGCATCCGATGCACTCGCGGCGCTTGGATCCCCGGCGCCGCTGCCCGGCGGTGTGTTGCCCGACGTGCTGCACTATCCGGCGGCGCACGAGCGATTCCTGCGTGCCGAGCTGTTGCGCGCCGTGGGTCGGCCGCGTGAAGCGCTGCGCTGGTACGAGACGTTTCCCGATCCCGGGGCTTATGACATCATGTATCGCGCGCCGGTTTTTCTTGGCGCGGCGTCCGCGTACCAGCAGCTGAGCCTGTCAGATTCGGCGCGACAGATGTCGAGGCGGGCGGCGGCGTTGCTCGCGGACGCGGATGCCGACTGGGCGCCGCTCCTTGCCCGGGCCCGAAGCGGTCCGTGAGGGGTTGAGCCTCAGGGAGCTCGACTGGTCATCGCCAGATTCCTGTGCTCGGTTTTTGCAAGCATCCCTTCGCCGGCCACGGCAAGATGAGGGGCCACCAACCGGGACAGGGAGGAGCGCGCACGACCCGCGCTCGGCCGTACGGAAGAGTCCGGCATCACTCTTGAAGTAATGGAGCAAGCGAGCTCTGGCTCGCAACACCTGGCGTGTCGAAAGCGCCGGGCGGTCGCACACAGACATCACCACTTCGATTTGACCAGCGATCCCCTACTCGCTGGCCATCGGCATCGTACCCCTTTTGTCAGGAGCTGACCGTGGGCGTCGGCGATAGACCCGAATTTCTTGATGATGACGCATCGGCGCCGGTAGAGAATCACGAGCGCGGGCGCGGCGGAAACGGCAATGGCAATGGCGGCCGTCGCGGCGGCAAGAAGGCCGGCGCGAAGAACGGCGGCAAGGCGCGGCGCGCTGAGCGCTCGGCACGCGCCGAAGCGGCCGCGGGCGACAGCGGCGTAGACATCGCCGTCCAGAGCGACAACGACGACGCGATCGACGAATCGCACGAGCCAACGGCCGGGAAGGACCGGCGTGCGTCGCGCGAACGGTCGCTGCATCGGCTCCTTGCCGGCCTCCGCGCGGTGAACGCGGGCGACTTCTCGGTCCGGCTTGCCGCCAACGGCGATCCGTTGATGGCCGAGATCATCGACGTGTTCAACAACGTCACGCAGAAGCAGGGGCGGTTCGTCGAGGAATTGAGCCGCGTCAGCACTTCGGTCGGGCGCGAGGGAAAGATGCGCGACCGCGTGGTGATGGCGGGGATCGGCGGCCAGTGGATGGTGGCGGTCGACTCTGTCAATTCTCTCATTAGCGATCTCGTACAACCGACGTCCGAGGTCTCGCGCGTCATCAAGGCGGTCGCCGAGGGCGACCTGTCGCAGAAGGTGGAGCTGGAGATCGAGGGCAAGCAGGTGCAGGGCGAGTTCTTCCGCATCGGTTCGACGGTGAACCGCATGGTGGATCAGCTCAACTCGTTCGCGAGCGAAGTGACGCGCGTGGCGCGCGAAGTGGGAACGGAAGGCGTGCTGGGCGGCCAGGCGAACGTGCCGGGCGTCGCCGGCACGTGGAAGGATCTGACGGAGTCGGTGAACGCGATGGCGTCGAACCTGACGAACCAGGTGCGTAATATCGCTGTTGTCACGACGGCCGTGGCGAATGGTGATTTGTCACAAAAGATCACAGTCGAAGCGAAGGGCGAAGTGCTGGAGTTGAAGGACACGATCAACATCATGGTCGACCAGCTGTCGGCCTTTGCAAGCGAAGTAACGCGTGTGGCGCGCGAAGTGGGAACGGAGGGCGTGCTGGGCGGCCAGGCGAACGTGCCAGGTGTTGGCGGCACGTGGAAGGATCTGACGGACTCGGTGAACGCGATGGCCGGCAACCTGACCAGTCAGGTGCGAAACATCGCGGATGTGACGACGGCGGTGGCGAAGGGTGATCTGTCGCGGAAGATCACGGTGGAGGCGCGCGGCGAGGTGCTCGCGCTCAAGAACACGATCAATACGATGGTGGACCAGCTCTCGGCATTCGCGGCGGAAGTGACGCGCGTGGCTCGCGAGGTGGGTACGGAGGGCGTGCTGGGCGGCCAGGCGGAAGTGAGCGGTGTGTCGGGGACGTGGAAGGATCTCACCGACAACGTGAACTTCATGGCCGCGAACCTGACCAATCAGGTGCGTAACATCGCGTTGGTCACGACCGCTGTTGCGAATGGCGATCTCTCGCAAAAGATCGCTGTCGAAGCGAAGGGAGAAATCCTGGAGCTCGCGAACACGATCAACGACATGGTCGACCGACTCGGCGTCTTCGCCGACGAAGTGACGCGCGTGGCGCGCGAAGTAGGAACGGAAGGCGTGCTGGGTGGACAGGCGAACGTGCCAGGTGTTGGCGGCACGTGGAAGGATCTGACCGACTCGGTGAACGCGATGGCGAACAACCTTACAGGACAAGTCAGAAATATCGCGGACGTTACAACCGCTGTTGCGAACGGCGACCTGTCGCGAAAAATCACCGTGGAAGCGAAGGGCGAGGTGCTCACGCTCAAGAGCACCATCAATACGATGGTGGATCAGCTGTCGGCGTTCGCGGCGGAAGTGACGCGCGTGGCGCGCGAGGTGGGAACGGAAGGTGTGCTCGGTGGACAAGCCAACGTGCCAGGCGTTGCCGGCACGTGGAAGGATCTCACCGACAACGTGAACGGCATGGCCAACAACCTGACGAATCAGGTGCGTAACATCGCGTTGGTCACGACCGCGGTCGCGAATGGTGATCTATCGCAAAAAATTACGGTCGACGCGCGCGGCGAGGTGTTGGAGCTCAAGGACACCATCAACAACATGGTGGAGAAGCTGCGCATCTTCGCGGACGAAGTGTCGCGCGTGGCGCGAGAAGTGGGAACGGAAGGTGTGCTGGGTGGTCAGGCGAACGTGCCTGGTGTGGCCGGCACGTGGAAGGGCCTGACCGACAACGTGAACGCCATGGCCGGCAACCTGACGGCGCAGGTGCGCAACATCGCGGACGTGACGACGGCGGTCGCTAAGGGCGATCTGTCGCGCAAGATCACGGTGAACGTGCAGGGCGAGGTGCTGGAGCTGAAGAACACGATCAACACGATGGTGGATCAGCTCAACGCGTTCGCGTCGGAAGTCACGCGCGTCGCGAAGGAAGTCGGTACCGAAGGAAAGCTGGGCGGCCAGGCGCGAGTCGAGGGTGTGAGCGGAACGTGGCGCGACCTCACCGAGAACGTGAACGGCATGGCCGCCAACCTGACCGTCCAGCTGCGCGACGTGAGCGCGGTGGCCACCGCCATCGCGAACGGCGACCTGACGCGCAAGATCACCGTCGAAGCGCAGGGTGAGATTCTTCAAATTAAAGAAGTAGTAAACAAGATGGTGGACCAGCTGAACGCGTTCGCGGGCGAAGTCATTCGCGTGGCGCGCGAGGTCGGCACCGAAGGCGTGCTGGGCGGCCAGGCGAACGTGCCCGGCGTCGCCGGCACGTGGAAGTCGCTCACCGAGAACGTGAACGGCATGGCGAACAACCTCACCAATCAGGTGAGAAACATCGCCGACGTGACGACCGCGGTGGCGAAGGGCGATCTGTCGCGCAAGATCACGGTCGAAGCGAAGGGCGAAGTGCTGGCGCTCAAGAACACCATCAACACGATGGTGGATCAGCTGTCGGCGTTTGCCTCCGAAGTCACACGCGTGGCGCGCGAAGTAGGTACCGAGGGCATCCTGGGCGGTCAGGCGAACGTGCCGGGCGTCGCCGGCACGTGGAAGGATCTCACGGACAACGTGAACTTCATGGCGGCGAACCTGACCAATCAGGTGCGCAACATCGCACTGGTCACGACCGCCGTCGCCAACGGTGACCTCTCACAGAAGATCACCGTCGAGGTTCGAGGCGAAGTGCTCGACTTGAAGGACACCATCAACAACATGGTGGAGAAACTTCGCATCTTCGCGGACGAAGTCAGCCGCGTGGCGCGCGAAGTGGGAACGGAGGGCCGACTGGGCGGCCAGGCCAGTGTGCCGGGTGTCGGTGGAACGTGGAAGGATCTGACCGACAACGTGAACGCGATGGCCGGCAACCTGACGGTGCAGGTGCGTAACATCGCCGACGTGACGACCGCGGTCGCGCGCGGCGATCTGTCTCGAAAGATCACCGTCGACGTGCGAGGAGAAATTCTCGAGCTCAAGAACACCATCAATACGATGGTGGACCAGCTGAACGCATTCGCCGGCGAAGTCACGCGCGTGGCGCGCGAAGTGGGAACGGAAGGAAAGCTGGGTGGCCAAGCGAAGGTGCCTGGCGCGGCCGGTGTGTGGCGCGACCTCACCGACAACGTGAACGGTCTCGCGTCGAACCTGACGACGCAGGTGCGAAACATCGCGGACGTCACGACGGCGGTCGCCAACGGCGACCTGTCGCAGAAGATCACCGTCGAAGCGCAAGGCGAGGTGCTCTCGCTCAAGAACACCATCAACAACATGGTGGATCGCCTGCGAGTCTTCGCCGACGAAGTCACGCGCGTCGCCAAGGAAGTCGGTACGGAAGGAAAACTCGGCGGCCAGGCCGAAGTGCCGGGGGTTGCCGGAACGTGGAAGGCGCTCACTGACAGCGTGAACGCGATGGCGAACTCGCTCACCGTCCAGGTGCGCAACATCGCCGACGTCGCGACCGCGGTGACGAAGGGCGACCTGACGCGGCAGATCACCGTCGACGCGCAGGGCGAGCTCGATGAGCTCAAGCAGAACATCAACCAGATGATCGCGAACCTGCGCGAGACGACCGAGCGCAACCAGGAGCAGGACTGGCTCAAGACCAATCTGGCGAAGTTCAGCCGCATGATGCAGGGCCAGAAGGATCTCGAGTCAGTTTCGAGATTGATCATGTCAGAGCTGACACCCTTGGTGTCGGCGCACCATGGCGCCTTCTTCATCGCCGATCAGGACGCGGGCGGGCAGCTGTTGAAGCTCGTCGCGAGCTACGCCTATCGCGCGCGCAAGCATGTGGCGAATCGATTCGCGCCCGGTGAGGGACTGGTCGGACAGGCCGCGCTCGAGAAGCAGCCGATCCTGCTGCAGAACGTGCCTGATGACTACATCCAGATCACGTCCGGTCTGGGTGAGGCTCCGCCACGGAACATCATCGTTCTTCCGATCCTGTTCGAAGGCGAAGTCAAAGCGGTCATCGAGCTCGCCTCGTTCCTGCCGTTCTCGCAAATCCACCAGACGTTCCTCGACCAGCTCGCTGAATCGATCGGCGTCGTGCTGAACATGATTCAGGCGAACATGCGCACCGAGGAGCTGCTGGAGCAGTCGCAGAAGCTGACGCAGGAGCTGCAGTCGCAGTCGAAGGAGCTCCAGCAGCAGCAGGAAGAGCTCAAGAAGTCGAACCAGGAGCTGGAGCAGCAGGCGCGCACGCTGCGGCAGTCGGAAGAGCTGCTCAAGGAACAGCAGGAAGAGCTGCAGCAGGTCAACGAAGAGCTCGAGGAGAAGGCCTCACTGCTCGCCGAGCAGAACGCAAAGGTCGAGCAGAAGAACCGCGAGGTCGAGTCGGCGCGTGTCGCGCTCGAGGAGAAGGCCGAGCAGCTCGCGCTCAGCTCGAAGTACAAGAACGAATTCCTGGCGAACATGAGCCACGAGCTGCGCACGCCGCTCAACTCGCTGCTCATCCTCGCCAAGCTGTTGACAGAGAACAAGGATCAGAATCTGTCGAAGAAGCAGGTCGAGTTCGCGCAGACGATCTACTCGTCGGGCACGGACCTCCTCAACCTCATCAACGACATTCTCGATCTGTCGAAGGTCGAAGCCGGGAAGATGGAGATTAATCCGACCGACCTGCCGATGAACGAAGTGAAGGACTTCGTCGAGCGGACGTTCAAGCCGGTCGCCGAACAAAAGAACCTGAGCTTCGACGTGAACATCGCGGCCGACGTCCCGTCGCCGATCTACACCGACGGCCAGCGTTTGCAACAAGTGATCAAGAACCTGCTCTCGAACGCGTTCAAGTTCACCGAGCGCGGCGGCGTCACGCTGTCGATTCACCGCGCCGAGTCGAACAAGCGGTTCGCGAGTCGTTCGCTGGATCGTGTCGAAGGCGGTGTGATCGCGTTCGAGGTGAAGGACACCGGCATCGGCATTCCGCGCGACAAGCAACAACTCATCTTCGAGGCGTTCCAGCAGGCGGACGGCACGACCAGCCGCAAGTACGGCGGCACGGGCCTGGGTCTCTCGATCAGCCGCGAGATGGCGCGCTTGCTCGGCGGCGAGATCCGCGTCGAGAGCACGCCCGGTCAGGGCAGCACATTCACGTTGTTCGTGCCGGCGCGGTTGCCCGAAGCGGCGATCGACGCGCAGCGCGCACCGAGCGACGAAGGCACGTCACGCCGCCGCGCGTCGCAGCGTGTCGAGTCTCGCGCCGAATCGCCGCGGATTGCGTCGTCACGCCCAACGGCCATCGCTCAACGTCCAGCGCAGGCCTGGGACGACGATCTCGACGATGGCGGCACCGCGACGCAGACGGTCGACGCGCCCGATCTGTCGAACATCGATCTCGAGGATTTGCCACGGCCCGAGGGCTTCGAGGACGATCGCGATGAAATCGAGCCGGGCGATCGCGTCGTGCTCGTGATCGAGAACGAGCCGAGTTTCGCGAAGATCCTGCTCGACATGGCGCGCGACAAGGACTTCAAGGGGCTCGTGGCGCTGGACGGTGACACGGGGCTTCGCATCGCGCATGCGTTCCATCCGGATGCCATCACGCTCGACATCGACATGCCGGGCATTGACGGATGGGCGGTGCTCGATCGACTCAAGCATCACCCCGACACCCGGCACATTCCAGTGCACATCATCACGGGCATTCGTGAACGCCAGCAGGGACTCAAAGCCGGCGCCATCGCGTATCTCGAGAAGCCGGTGTCGAAGGAGGCGCTCGAGGAGTCGTTCACCAAGATCTCGACGTTCATCGACCAGCAGGTGAAGCGATTGCTGGTGGTGGAAGACGACGAGACGCAGCGAAAGAGCATGGTCGAGCTGATCGCGCACGAGGACGTGGAGATCACGGCGGTCGGCACGGCGGAAGAGGCGCTCGACAAGCTGCGCGAAACACGGTTCGACTGCATGGTGCTCGACCTTGGGCTCGGCAGCGGAGCCGACGGCTTCGAGCTGCTCGAGACGATCAAGGCCGACCCGGGCATTCAGGAATTGCCGATCATCATCTACACGGGGAAGGAGCTGAGTCAGGAGGAGGACACGCGCCTTCGCCGCTACGCCGAGACGATCATCGTGAAAGATGTGAAGTCGCCGGAGCGGTTGCTGGATGAGACGGCGCTGTTCCTGCACCGGGTCGAGGCTCGTTTGCCGGAGCAGAAGCGCCGGATGCTCGAGCGGCTGCACAATACCGATGCGGTGTTCGCCGGCAAGAACGTGCTCATCGTGGACGACGACGTCCGCAACATCTTCTCGCTCACCAGCGTGCTCGAAGAGCACGGCATGAACGTCACCTTCGCGGAGAACGGCAAGGACGCGATCGCGAAGCTGGAGTCGACGCAGGGCATCGATCTCGTCCTGATGGATGTGATGATGCCCGAGATGGATGGCTACGAGACCACGCGTGCCATTCGCGAACGGCCCCGGTTCCGGACGCTGCCGATCATCGCGCTCACGGCGAAGGCGATGAAGGGGGATCGTGAGAAGTGCATCGCGGCGGGCGCGTCGGACTACATCACGAAGCCGGTGGACACGGAGCAGCTGTTGAGTCTGATGCGGGTATGGCTGTACCGCTAAGGCCGACGCGATCGCTGCATGGGCCACCGGTCAGTTATGATGCCGAGCTCGAGCGCGTCGAGATCGAGCTGTTGCTGGAGGGGATCTTTCGGCATTACGGCTTCGACTTCCGGTCGTACGCGTATGCGTCGATCCGGAGACGGCTATGGAAGCGCGTCGAAGCCGAAGGGCTGAGCTCGGTCTCCGAACTGCAGGCGGTCGTCTTGCACGACACGAGCGCGATGGAGCGCCTGCTGCTCGATCTGTCGGTGAGCGTCACGGCGATGTTTCGCGATCCGGCGTTTTACGAGACGTTCCGGAACGAGGTCGTGCCGCTGCTCAGGACGTACCCGTTCGTGCGCATCTGGCACGCGGGCTGTTCGACGGGCGAGGAAGTGTATTCCACGGCGATCATGCTGGAGGAAGAAGGGCTGTTGGACCGGACGCGCATCTACGCGACGGACATCAACGATGCGGTATTGCAGCAGGCGCGCTCGGGCATATTTCCGCTCAACCGGATGCAGGAGTACACGGACAATTACATCCGGGCCGGCGGGAAGCGGTCGTTCTCGGAGTATTACACCGCCAAGTACGACGGCGCGCTGTTCAGTCCGTCGCTCACGCGGAACGTGGTGTTTTCGCAGCACAACCTGGTGACCGACCGGTCGTTCAGCGAGTTCAACGTCATCTTCTGCCGCAACGTCCTCATCTATTTCGACCGGAACTTGCAACACCGGGTGCATGCCTTGTTCTACGAGAGTCTGGTGATGTTTGGGGTGCTGGCGCTGGGCAGCAAGGAGTCGCTGCGCTTCTCGAAGTACGAGCCTTGCTACGAAAGGCTGAGTGCGAAGGAAAAGATCTACCGAAAAGTCAGGTAGCGTGGCCTACGAAATCGTGGTGGTCGGGACGTCGTGGGGCGGCCTCATCGCGCTCAAGGAGTTGGTTCGCGGTCTTCCGGCGACGTTCGCGTTGCCTGTCGTCATCGTGCAGCATCGCCATCGACAGTCGGATAATCTGTTGAGCACTCTGCTACAGGACAGCACGCCGCTGCCGGTGTGTGAGATCGAAGACAAGGCGCCGATCGTCGGCGGGCACGTGCACGTCGCTCCGGCCGACTATCACCTGCTGATCGAGGACGGATATTTCTCGCTGAGCACCGACGAACCGGTCCGCTACAGCCGGCCGTCGATCGACGTCACATTCGAGAGCGTGGCCGATGCGTACGGCGCGCGGAGCGTCGGCGTCGTACTCACGGGCGCGAATGCCGACGGAGCGCGCGGCCTCAAGCGCATTCAAGACCGCGGCGGCTTGACGTTCGTGCAACTGCCGCAGACGGCCGAAAGCCCGATGATGCCGGCGTCCGCCGCGGAGTCGGTGCCCGAGGCACGGCAACTGACGATCAGCGAGATCGCACACGCGCTGTCCGCGTTGCCGGCCGCCGAACACACGGCGCGCTCATGACACCGAGCGAGATGGCGAGGCACGCGGCCAAGCCCGATCAAGTCGACATTCTGCTCGTCGACGACCGGGCCGAGAACCTCCTGGCGCTCGAAGCCATTCTCGAGCCCCTCGGCCAGCGCCTGGTGCGCGCGTCGAGCGGCGAAGACGCGTTGCGCTGCCTGCTCGAGCGCGAGTTCGCCGTGATCCTGCTCGACGTGCAGATGCCGGGACTCAACGGCTTCGAGACGGCCGAGCTGATCAAGGCGCGCGAACGCACGAAGTTCACGCCGATCATCTTCCTCACGGCGATCAGCAAGGAAGACGAGTACGTCTACAAGGGGTACTCGGTCGGCGCGGTCGACTACATGTTCAAGCCGTTCCAGCCGGCCATTCTGCGCTCGAAGGTTCAGGTGTTCGTCGACCTGTACGTGCAGCAGCGGCGGATTGCCGAGCAGGAGCAGCGCATACGCGACATCGAGCGGCAGGAGCTCGAGCTGCAGCACATGAACGAGCTGCTGCAGTCCGAGGCGCGGTTCCGCGAGATCGTCAGCTCGGCGATGGACGCCATCATCGTGTTCGACGCGGACGGAAAAGTCACGCTGATGAACGGCGCGGCCGAGCGCATGTTCGGCGTGACGACCGACCACGCGATCAACGGGCCGATTCGCCGGTTCTTCCCCGAAGGGCTCGAGAACGACACGGTTGGTGCGCTGTGTCATACCGCGGATACCGTCCGCACGCAGACCGACACGGTGGCGGTGCAGCCGCACTCGCTCACCGCACGCCGCGCGAACGGCGACACGTTCCCGATCGAAGCCTCGATTTCGTGTCTCGACGGAGCGACGGGGCGCACGTACACGGTCATCATGCGCGACGTGTCCGAGCGCATGCGCCAGGAGCAGGCGCTGCGCGAGCAGGCGACGTCGCTGGCCGAGTCGGCGCGCGAGCTCAAGGAGCTGAACGAGGAGCTGCATCACCGGCAGCTCGATCTCGAACGCGCGATGACGGCCCGCAGCCGATTCTACGCGTCGATGAGCCACGAGCTCCGCACGCCGATCAATGCCGTGCTTGGCTATAGCACGCTGTTATTAGAAAGAATCTATGGCCCGCTGAACGACAAGCAGGCCGAGGGCATCGAACGGACGCAGAAGGCGGCGCGGCACCTGCTCGAGCTGGTGAACGACGTGCTCGATCTGTCGAAGATCGAAGCCGGCAAGATCGATCTGCGTCTGCAGCCGGTCGAGTTCCCCTCGCTCATCGAGGATCTCTTCGTCACCGTCCGCCCGCTGGCCGACGAACACGGCTCGGCGCTGACGCTCGACTTCAAGCCCGAAGAGCCGGTCAAGATCATTTCCGATCCGCGCCGCCTGCGGCAGATCCTGCTCAACCTCCTCTCGAACGCCATCAAGTTCGGCGGCGGCAAGCCGATCGCCGTGTCGTGCGTGTCGAACGACGAGGATGGCGTCACCGTCGAGGTGCACGACGAAGGCGAAGGCATCTCGAAGGAAGATCAGGAGCGCATCTTCCACGAATTCGTCCAACTCGGCAAAACCCAGCTGCAGGACGGCACCGGTCTCGGTTTGCCGATCTCGCGCCGCCTGGCGCAGCTACTGCGCGGATCGCTCACCGTCGATTCCGTGGTCGGGAAAGGCAGCACCTTCACGCTGCGGCTGCCGCAGAACGCGGAGGCGCGCGGCGGCCTGCGTCTCGTCGACCAGGAGATGCCGCGCGAAGCCGCCGACGAGCGCGAAGCGCCGGCGCGCGCCGAGCCGAGTCTGCGCGCCGCGAGCGGTGAGCTCGCGCGCTGATCGCGCTCGTTATTGTTTTAGAATACCAATACTAAAAACTTGCCCCGACGGTCAATTCGGTGGCGTGGTCGCCGAAGCCCGAGCCCATGCCGCGCACCCGCGCTTCGGCGCGCAGGCCGATCGGGAGCAGCGGAATCGAGAATCGCACGCCGGCGGATGCCGAGAGCGTCAGATCGTTCCGATGCGGATCGGGACCGCTGACCGCCCGAAACCAGCCGGCGCCCACGCCGAGATAGGGCCGCACCAGGAGCGGCAGCAGCTGCCATTGCAGCTGCACTTCGGGAATCACGTACGTGCGAGCGGTGTCGTTCACGGTCGGACGGAACACGCCAAGACTGCCTTCCGCGACGAGGGCAATCAGTGGAACGTCGACGCGCAGCGCGCCGATCGGCGCGCTGCCCGACCCATTCAGGTTGTAGTTCGACACTCCACCAACGACCGCAAACGATGGTATCGGCAGCTGCGCCGCCGACGCTTTCGCCGCCACGATCAGGATGACACCGGCCAACATCCGACGAATCATGTCTTGACCTCGGGAATCCGCGCCGTCGCGTGGCCGGCATCATCGAAGAATTCGATGGCCGGCACGCCCGCGGAGTCCACCGCAAGTCGGATGCGCGGCCGGCCTTTCGGATCGGAAAGCAGGAGCATCACCGATTTCGACTCGGTTCGACCCAGGAAGACGCGCCCGACTGCAGCTTGCGTCCAATCCGGCGATCGTCCATCGTCATTCGCTCCGCAGGGATTCGGTGGGATCGACACGCGTCGCACGCATCGCGGGAACCAACGCACTCGCCGCGGCTGCCGACGCGAGGAACAGCGCCACACCGGCGAAGAGTGGGGCGTTGAAGATGTCCTCGTTCGCCGAGAACTGCGCAACCAACATCACGCCATACTTCGTAAAGAGCAGTCCGAGCGCGACGCCGAGCAGCGCGATGATGACGCTCTCACGCAACACCGCGTGCAGGACATCGCGCGCCGTGGCGCCGAGCGCGATACGCACACCAATCTCGCGCCGGCGCTCGGCCACCGAATGCGCGACGACGCCGTACACACCAAACGCGGCGAGTCCCAGACCAAGCGCGGCGAACAGCGTGAAGAGCTTTGCCAGAAAACCGCGACTCTCACGCCCCCGACTCAGGCCCATCGCGTCATCCATGGTGAGGGCGCGCGTGACGCCGGCGGTACGCATCTCCTGCAGGACCGTCGCCGGGTTGCGCGACGTCCGCAGGGTCACGCTCGCCGCCACACCGTACGGACCCATGGCCAGCGTGTCGGCGGGGCCGGGAAGATAGTACACGTACCCGATCGTCGCGCCAAAATCGCTCAGATCCACCAGCTGTGGTTTTCCATGTTCGTCATTCTCACCCACGACGCCGACGATGCGCACGAACGGCCGCTGCGAGCGCGCATTGCCGAGCTTCATGAGCGCACCAACGGGATTGGCGTTCGGCCACAACTTTCGCGCGGTGTATTCGTCGATGACGATCGCCGGTTGATCGCGCTCGCCGTCACGGAAGTCTCGGCCCGCGATGATCGGCAGACCCATCGTGCGAAAGTACGACGGTGAAACGACGTGATATGAATAGCCGGCGACAATCAACTCGCGCACGCCACTCGAGTCCGCGAGCAATGCGCCGCCGCCTGCATACGAGCCGGACATGTCGGCCGCGGCGTTCACGATGCCAGGCAGCGCACGCATGCGTTGGGCGACGGACGAGAGCCACTCGGACTGAAGAATGTATTCCTTTCGCGCCGGCCGACGAATGAAATATCCGGTCGCCAGGCGCATTGGATCGTATCCCAGCCACGCACTCGCTGAATGGATCGCGCCGCGAACCATCACAGTCGCCCCGCTCAACAATCCGAGAGTCAGCGCCAGCTCGGCGACCACGAGAAAACCATATCCGCGCCGATGTCGTCGTGTCGCACCCGTGCCGGCGCCCGACTTCAGCAGCTCATTCGGATCGACGTGCGAAACCTTGATCGCGGGCAGCACACCGACGATGAGAATGCACGCCATCGTTGCGCCGATCGCGAAGAGCAGCACGCGCCAACTCATGCGCGGCTCGACGATGTATTCACCGACACTGGGCGGGATGGATGCGCGAAGCAACGCATTGCCGGCGAACGTCAGCGCCAATCCGAGTCCGAGACCGATCCCCGCGAGCATCAGCGACTCGATAAGCAGGTGCGCGATGATGCGACCACGCGTCGCACCCAACGCCGTCCGCAGCGCGAGCTCACGGCTGCGGGCAATTCCGCGCGCGAGCTGCATGTTCGCCACGTTCGCGCACGCGACGAGCAACACGGCGATAACGGCAGCCATCAACGCATAGTGGAGCGTGCGGATGGCGACTTCTTTCTTGTTTGGCAGATGAATGCGGAAGGCGACGTCGCGCGGTTCTTCACCCGCCAACGCGGCAATCCGCTCGGCCACGACGTCGAGCTCATGCTGTAGCTGCGAGAACGACGTTCCATGCTTGACGCGCATGATGCGCGAGTACATCTCGGCCGGCTTGCTCTTGCCGAGCACCCACGCTCCGGCGTAGTCATCGGCCTGAAAGCGCGAGTATCGCGAGAGCACACCAATCACGGTGTACGTGCTGTCGCCGCTCTTGATTACCGTGCCGACCGGATCGACTCCGGGCGGAAACAGTTGGTCGGCGAGCTGCTCGCCGAGTACCATCGGCTTCGTGCCCGCGTCGACGTCGCTCTGGAGAAAGACTCTTCCCCGAAGAACGCGAGGAGCGAGCAGGCGAAAGTATTCGACACTCACCGGCCCGACGGACGCGTCGGCGTATCGGCCGCCGGCGACCAGCTGAGTGCTGCGATACGACGAGACCGCGTCGAACCACGCTACCTGCTCCACCGCGTGCGTCCCCGAGAGCACCAGGGAGTCGCGCTGCGCGTTGCTGACGCGCAAATGATAATCGCCGAACATCCTGACCGCGAACAATGACTCCGGATCGCGGACGTCGACGCGCGGATGCACGAGGGCGTCGAGCACGCCGTACATGGTCGTGTTGAGCGCGATCGCGAGCGCAAGCGAGAGCACGACGACCGTCGAGAATCCCGCTTGCCTACGAAGCGTGCGAGCCGCAACGCGAACGCGATCGCTGATCATCGGCATTTTCAAAACTCGAAACCTGTTGCAAGGTTCAGATGATTGTTCCTGAACGTACCGCGTGCGTACTCGGTGGACAGGCGCCGCCACTCGAACCCGACGAAGGCGGGTCCCGTCGGATGTACTATGCTATACACCGAGCACGCGTTGTTCTCGTGACGGCTGTTCGCGTCGCGCGCGACGTCCGCCTGTCGAGGCGCATCGAAGCCACAGCCGATACCACCGGACCAGATGCGTCCAACAGGCCGGGCGTTCAACTGCCCCCATCCCGCGACATTGCGAATGGGCTGTCCAAACGAATTGACGCCCTGACCGATCGCTCCGGCGCCCAGTCCGCGCATGAGCTGCCCGCCGTAGAATTCGCCGCGGAACTCGAGCCAGCGCTGGAGTGGCAGACGCAGGTCGCAACCGGCGCCGCGGCTCGCCAGCAGCGAATCGCCGAGCGTCGTCGCGGTGCCAGGAACGGCGAGCCAACCGACGTGGAAGGCGCAGCCGCCTTCTCCAGCGAGTTCATCCTCGCCCCATCGAACGCGAATCCGTGTCTCGAACGACGGACGACGCGAACGCTCGGCGGGGTCGAAGTCCGTGTCGAAGGGCGTTTGCGCATCACCGCTTGCCGGCGCGAGTACGGCGCCTTGCAGCGCGAGCTTGATGTGCGACCCGGTTTCGCCCGTGACACGCAGCTGCGGAAGCCACAACCAAAGATTGCCTGCCCCGACGAAGCCGGGTGTTCCAAACGCCGCGGGACTGATCGGATTCAGAGGCGAGAAGAGCGGAACCTCCTGTCCGGCGAGCACCTCGGCGCGCGACCAACGCAGCGTTCCGTGCGCCGTTCGAATACGCAGCAGAGGAAACGCTCGTCCACCGCTCGACGGTTGTTGGCCGCCATAGAAGTCGACGTCCATGACGCCCGAGAACGTTGCGCCGGCAACATCCGGCACCGTCAGGCGCGCGCCGAGCATCGTTTGGCGAACCGCCATGCCGAAGCCGTGCGCTGAACGCGGCGAGGCGGAGTCGGGGCGAACGAACTGCGGATCATCGACATTGTTCACCGCGCGTTCGTTGCTGAAGGCGTTCATGACGACGCGGCCCGTGATCTCGAACTGCGCGCGGCTATGCGTTTGCACCGCGCTTGCTGCCTGCTCGTTCACCTGCTTTTGCAGCACCTCGACGGCGGATTCGAGCGCCCGGATGCGCGCGATGAGTGAATCCGGCGGCGTCACTCGCGACGTATCCTGCGCGTGCGCGAACGTGGGTGCCGCGCCCAGCGATGCGAGACACGCCGTGATGCAGCGGAGAGAGAAGATCGTCCTTGACGGTAGGGCAATCGGTCCCCAAGAGTAGGAGTGCTCGATTGGGTCCGGCGCCGACCGCGAGTCTCGTTCACGCATCCTTCGCCCTCCGATCATATGTCGTACCGAACACTATTCACGCTGTTCATCGGCGCCGCGCTCGCTGGCGGGGCCACGTCAACCGTTCGAGCGCAGAGTGCCGTCAGCGGCCAGGTCGCGATTCAGGAAAAGGCGAACGATCCGACCGAGGATTTGAGCAACACGGTCATCTATCTGGAACCAACCGGCGGCGTCAAAGGACGACTCGCGCCGACGAATACGTCGATCGCGTTGCAGGCGCGCCAATTCGCGCCGCGCGTGCGCGTGATCACCGAAGGCAGCAAGATCGAATTTCCCAACCAGGATCCATTTACACACAACGCCTTTTCGAAAGCGCC
The DNA here is from genome assembly GCA_035606695.1 of Gemmatimonadaceae bacterium. Lineage (NCBI taxonomy): Bacteria > Pseudomonadati > Gemmatimonadota > Gemmatimonadia > Gemmatimonadales > Gemmatimonadaceae > Gemmatimonadaceae bacterium. Next base: position 175,779 of record DATNEW010000050.1, on the reverse strand, counting down.
GCAAGGTCCGTTCGATACGGAGGCGTATGGCAAGGGCAAGACGCGCGACAACGTGTTCAAGGCCGCGGGCGTGTATCCCATCTACTGCAACGTGCATCCGAAGATGACGGCCTTCGTCATCGCGGTGAAGACGCCGTACTTCACGCAGGCCGGCAACGATGGACGATTCAACATCGAGAAGGTCCCGGCCGGCAAGTACGCCATTCATGTGTGGCACGACCGCGGCGGCGAACGCGTGGACACGCTCGTGGTTCCCGCGACGGGACTCAAGGATCTCAAGTATCAACTGGACGCACGCGGATACAAATACGTCCAGCACAAGAACAAATTCGGAAAAGACTACGCCAATGGCGGAGACATCTACTGATCGCACGCAGCCGCTGAGCGTCGCGCGGCGCGGCGGGGAACCGACAGTTCCGCTCTCGCCGCCACAACCCACGCCGCCGCCGGCTGCGCCATCGCGCGCCACCCTGGCTCCAAGAGTCGGATTGGCGTGGCGCATCTTCATCGGGACCGCGGTGGTGGTCGCCGTCGTCCTCGTCGTGACGCTCGCGGTTGCGTCGACCGTCGCTTCCAATGCCGCCGATGAAGCGGTGCGCGTGGGCCTCGAGCAAACGGGCCAGCGCGTCAGCGACATTCTCACGCAGCAGCGTGACCGCCTCACTCGGCTCGCCCAACTTTATGCGGCGCAGCCGAGCTTCGCCTCGACCGTCGGCGGCGCGATCGTCGCGAACGATTCGGCGACGCTGTTCGACCAGGCATCCACCGCGGCGGATGAAGTCGGCGCGAACTGGACGCAGATCATCGGCGCCGACGGTATTCGTCTCGCGAAGAGTGACGAGCCGGGCGCGGAGCACGCCGATCTGAATCAGTCGGCGCTCGTGAGCGGCGCGCTCGAAGGCAAGCCGACCGCCGGATTCGGCGTCGTGTCCGACACGATGCTGTTCGACGCCGTCGCGGTGCGCATCGGAAACGGCGCGTTGGCGCCCGTGCTCATGGCCGCGCGAATGATCACCGATACGGTCGCCGCCGGGATCGGCCGGCAGACCGGCAGCGACATCGTGTTTTACGCCATGACGCGGGAGAAGAAGCCGGCGATCATCATCAGTCCACCGAAATTCGGCGGCCTTGCGGAGGTGCAGCGCGGTCTGGAGGGTGCGTTGACCGAGGCGGACACCGGATGGCGGATGGATGCGCACCACATGATGATGATGAGCGGCGAGCGGCGCGAGATCGACCTGGGCGATCGCCGCTACGTCGGCCAGCACGTCGAGCTGCTGAGCGCCGCGGGCACGGAGGTCGGCGGGTTCATCGCGCTGCGCGATCGCGACCGCGAGCTCGCCGGTTATTATAAATTAAGAAATACACTTCTCTTAACAGGCGCGGGCGGCCTGCTGGTGGCGTTCCTGTTGTCGCTGGCGATCGCCCGGCAGATCGTGCGGCCGGTGCGCGCCCTCGTCGGCGCGACGCAGCGCGCCGCGGACGGCGACTACGACGCGGACATTCCCGTCACGAGCCGCGACGAGATCGGAACACTGGCCGACGCGTTCCGGCGTCTGCTCGCCGATCTGCGCGACAAGCAGGCACTCGTCGAGTTTCTCCAGAGCCCGGGGGGTGGACGCACCCTGCCGATTCACGCCGTCACGCCCACGATGGCCGCGCAGGCCATGGGGACTCCTGCGGCGGTGCTCGAGCCGGGACAGACGCTCGCCGTTCGCTACGAGATCACGACAGTGCTGGGTGTCGGCGGCATGGGCATGGTCTACAAAGCCACCGATCGCGAGCTCGGCGAAGTCGTGGCGGTGAAAACGCTCAAACCGGAGCTCGTGCAGCAGGATCCATCCGCGCTCGACCGTTTCAAGAGCGAGATCAGGCTCGCGCGGCGCATCGCGCACCGGAACGTGGTGCGCACGTACGACCTGGGCGAAGTGGGCGGCGTCTACTTCATCACGATGGAATTCGTCGAAGGCAAGTCGCTGAAGGATCTGATTCTGTCTCGCGGACGACTGCCGGCGTCGGTGACGTTACCGATCGCCAAGCAGCTGTGCCGCGCGCTCCAGGTCGCGCACGAAGAGGGCGTCATCCATCGCGACATCAAGCCGCAGAACATGGTCGTGCAGCCGGACGGCGTGCTGAAGGTGATGGACTTCGGGATCGCCCGGCTGACGCAGCGCACCTCCGGCCACACGCAGGCCGGAATGGTCGTCGGCACGCCGGAGTACATGGCGCCCGAGCAGCTGTTCGGCGAAGAGATCGACGAGCGCGCCGATCTCTATGCCGCGGGCGTGGTGATCTACGAGTGTCTCACCGGGCGGCTGCCGCACGAAGCCGACACGCCGATCACGCTCATCACGAAAGTCATCGAGGAGCGCCCGCAGTCGCCGCACGAGCTGGAGCCGGACGTCCCGGTGGCGATTTCTGATATTGTAATGCGAGTTCTCTCAAAGAATCGCGAGCAGCGCCCCCGCGGCGCGAGCGAGCTGCACGATTGGCTGGAGAGCGCCGCGACGACCGACGCGCGACGAACAGCGAGCGTGTGACGACGGTCACGCCCATCGCCCGTCGCGAACGCCCATCGCTATATTCCCCACATGCGTGACCGAAAGATGCGCATCGCCTGCTCTCGGCCATTCACCGCAAGCGGAGCTCGATCAATCTGCCTCCAGTCCTGACGTGGTCGGGCACGAGACCCCTCGCTCAGCTCCGCTGACACCGGACGGCGACCAACGCGCATCTGAGGACGGCGAAGCACTGCGCGTCCTTGCGCATCAGCTCGCCGCCGTGACCGAAACGCCCGCCATGCTCGAGACGCTCTGCCGAGCGGGCGCCGAGCAGTGCGAGGGAAACGGCGCGGCGGTGATGAAGGCCGCCGGCAGCGAAGGAGAAGTCGTCGCGGCGATCGGAGCGCTGATCGTCGCGCGTACGAGGCGCTTTTCGCTTCCGGGCTCGCTCGCGCGCGAGGTGCTGCGCACCCGCGACGTCGTGTCGGTCGACAACTTCAGCGAATCATCACGCCCGCTGACGAAAGTCGTTCCCGAAGTCGCCGTGGGGCCGATGCTGCTCGCGCCGCTGATCGCCCACAACAACATTCTGGGCGTCATCGCCGTGACGCGGGACATCGGCGCGGAACCGTTCGCGCCGTGGCAGGCTCATCGGCTGCGTGTGATCGCCGACTACGCCGCGCTCGCATTATGGAAGTCGGAGCTGTTCGATCGGGCGCAAGCGGCGGATCGCGCGAAGAGCCGCTTTCTCGCGACGGTTTCGCACGAGCTGCGCACGCCTCTGACCGCGCTCGCGGGTTACGAGGAGCTGCTAGTCGACCAGGTGCTGGGTCCGCTCACCGAAAGTCAGCTGGACGTGCTCGAGCGCATGCGATCGGTCACGCAGCATCTCGCCGCGGTGATCGAAGAGGTACTCGCGTTCTCGAGTCTCGACGAGGGCCGCGAAACGGTTCGGCCCACGGATTTTCTGGCCGCGGATCTCGTGCGCGCCGCGGTCGCCGTCGTCGAGCCGCTCGCGCGGCAGAAGCATCTCGAGTTTTCCTGCTCGCTGCCGGCGAAACCCATCCGCATGACGAGCGACGTGGACAAGATCCGGCAGATCCTCGTCAATCTCGCCGGCAACGCGGTGAAGTTCACCGACGCGGGCTCGGTGCATCTCGAGCTGGCGCGGCGCAACGGCGACGTGTGCTTCATCGTGCGTGATACGGGTATCGGCATCGCGAACCGCGACCTCGAACGGCTGTTCAAGCCGTTCGCGCAGCTCGACACGGGACTCACCCGGCGGCACGGCGGGACGGGGCTCGGACTGTACATCTCGCGCGGCTTGGCCGAGTTGCTCGGCGGGCGGATCGAGGTCGATTCGGAGCCGGGAAAGGGGTCGGCGTTCACGCTGGTGCTGCCGATAGACTGAGGCGCGGCGTTGCCGCAGGGAATGGCGCGCTTTGCGCGCGGGCATGGCCGCGTGCAGCGGCGGCAAATGCGCAACGCTGCGTCCCGAGGTAGTGCCTCGCGCGCGTAGCGCGCGGACATCCCCCGGCGCTTCGCGCCGACACCCCCCGCGGCGCAGCCGCGACACACCCGCGCTCCGCGCCGCAGGCGCAGAGCGCCGTTACATTTCTCGTCTATATGTTGCCCATCTCCAGCGTCTACAACGACGGCTACATCGCCGAGCAGTATGACGCGTACCGACGCGATCCCAACTCCGTCGATGAGTCCTGGCGCCAGTTCTTCCGCTTCGCCGAGCAGATCGGCGGACGCGGCGGTGCGGCGACGGGCGTCGACGGATCACTGCTGCGGAAAGCGGCCGCCGCGGCGTCGTTGATCAGTGCCATCAAGAGCTTCGGCCACCTCGCCGTGCAGATCGATCCGCTCGGATCGCCGCCGCCCGGCGCGGCCGAGCTCAAGCCAGAATTCCACGGCATCACCGAAGCCGATTTGCAGGACATTCCGGCGACGGCACTCGGCTATGACACGGGGACGGCGGCCGACGTCGTGCAGCGTATGCGCGATCTGTACTGCGGCGCCATCGGCTTCGAGTTCGAGCACCTGAGCGAAGAAGCGGAGCGCGAGTGGTTCCGCTCGACGATCGAGTCGGGCGCCGCGACCGAGCCGCTCTCACCCGACGAGAAGAAGACGCTCCTTCAGCGCCTCACCGAAGTCGACGGGCTCGAGCGCTTCCTCGGTCTCGCCTACGTGAGCGTGAAGCGGTTCTCGATCGAGGGCGTGGACGCGCTCGTACCGATGCTCGACGAGGCGATCGCGCAGGGCGCGCAGAAGGGCGCGCGGCACATCGTGATCGGCATGGCGCATCGCGGTCGTCTCAACGTGCTCACGAACGTCATGGGCAAGACGTACCGCGCGCTGTTCGAGGAGTTCGAGGGACGGCATCCGGCAACGAACGCCGAGAGCGACACGGGCGACGTGAAGTATCACAAGGGATATCGCGGGGCCCGCGAGGTGCAGGGTGCGGGAACGATCTCGATCGAGCTGGTGCCCAACCCCAGCCATTTGGAAGTTGTGAATCCCGTGGTCGGTGGCGTCGCGCGGGCACGGCAGCGCGTCGAGGGCGGCGCGCCAAACGCGCGCGACGAGGCGAGCGTCCTGCCGATCGTCGTGCACGGCGACGCGTCATTCCCCGGCGAGGGCGTCGTTGCGGAAACACTCAACATGTCGCTGCTGCGCGGCTATCGCGTCGGCGGCACGCTGCACGTCATCGCGAACAATCAGGTCGGCTTCACCACCGATCCGATCGACGCGCGCTCCACGCACTACGCCAGCGATCTGGCCAAGGGTTTCGAGATTCCCGTCGTGCACGTCAACGGCGACGACGCGGAATCCTGTGTGCAAGCGGTGCGATTGGCCGTAGCCTATCGCCATCGCTTTAATAAGGACTTCCTCATCGACCTGGTCGGCTACCGCCGTCACGGGCACAACGAGGCCGATCAGCCGGCGTTCACGCAGCCGCTGATGTACAAGCTGATCTCCGAGCATCCGACGCCGCGCGAGGTATTCGGGGCGCGCCTGGTGCGCGAACGCATCGTCACGGAAGACGACGTCAGCGGCGCCGACAAGGCGCTCAAGGATCGTTTCCAGGCCATCTACCAGGAGATGAAGAAGGCCGACGCGGCGGACACGCACAACGACGAGCAGGCCCCGTCGCCGTCGATGCCCAACGTCGAGACGGCCGTGCGCGCCGAGAAATTGGTGGCGCTGAACGAGCAGCTCCTGAGCTGGCCCTCGACGTTCAAGCTGCACCCGACCATGCAGCGCACGCTGCCGCGCCGGCGCGATGCGATCAGCAAGGGCGGCATCGACTGGGGGCATGCCGAAGCGCTGGCGTTCGCATCGCTGCTCACCGACGGCGTGAGCGTGCGCATCACCGGCCAGGATGCCGAGCGTGGAACGTTTTCGCATCGGCAGGCGGTGCTGCACGACGTGAACACGGGCGAGCTCGTTACGCCGCTCCAGAATTTGCCGCAGGCGAGCGGGGCATTCGAAGTCTATAATAGCCCGCTGTCGGAGACCGCGGTCCTCGGCTTCGAGTACGGCTTCAGCATCGCCGCGCCGGATGAGCTGGTGCTGTGGGAAGCGCAGTACGGCGATTTCGCGAACGTCGCGCAGCCGATCGTCGATCAGTTCATCTCGGCGGGCCGCGCCAAGTGGCGGCAGGAGTCAGGGCTCGCGATGCTGCTGCCACACGGCTACGAAGGGCAGGGGCCGGAGCATTCGAGCGCACGGCTGGAGCGCTATCTGCAACTGTCGGCCGAAGACAACATGACCGTGGCGTATCCATCGACGCCCGCGCAGTACTTTCACATGCTGCGACGTCAGGCCATGCGGCGGCCGCGCAAACCGCTCGTGCTCATGCAGCCGAAATCGCTGCTGCGCATGCCCGAGGCGGCGTCGAAGCTCGAAGATCTCACGAACGGAAGCTTCCGTCCGGTCATCGACGACCCAATCGCTTCACAGAACCGTGATGCCGTGCAGCGCATGGTGTTCTGCACCGGCAAGATCTACTACGATCTGACGTCGGGCGGCGATCGGCCGCCGAACGTCGCGATCGTGCGTGTCGAAGAGCTTGCGCCGTGGCCGCGCGAGATCGGCGATCTCGTCGACCAGTATCCAAACGTCGAAGAAGTGGTGTGGGCGCAGGAAGAGCCGAAGAACATGGGCGCGTGGACGTACGTGCAGCCGCGGCTGCGCGCGTCGATCGGCACGGTGACGACGCTGCGCTACGTCGGCCGGCCGGAGCGATCGAGCCCCGCGGAAGGCTACAAGGCGTCGCACGACGAGGAGCAGGCGCGCATCGTCAAAGAGGCGCGGACCTACACCCCGTCGGCTTCGTCGCGCAAGAAAGCTGGTGTTGCGCGGGGATGATGAAGCGTACGGTATTGCTGTCGCTGATCGCCGCGCTCGTTGCGCCGCGTCTCCACGCGCAGGGACGCGGCGCCGCTGCATTGGGCGAGCTCGCAGCCGGACTCGGCACCACGACGCGCGTGCTGATGATCGGCGCGCATCCCGATGATGAAGACACGCAGCTCATTGCGTACCTCGCGAAAGCGAAGCACGTCGAGACGGCCTATCTCTCGCTGACGCGCGGCGACGGCGGCCAGAACCTCATCGGCAACGAGCTCGGCCCTGTACTAGGCATGATCCGCACCGAAGAGCTGCTCGCGGCGCGGCGCATCGACGGCGGACACCAGTACTTCGCGCGCGCGTACGATTTCGGATTCTCTAAAACGCTGGACGACGCGCTTCAGCATTGGCCGAAGGATTCCATCCTCTCGGATGCCGTGGCGATCGTCCGCGCGTTCCGGCCGCAGGTGATCATCGCGGTATTCACCGGAACGCCGGCCGATGGACATGGGCAGCACCAGTTCTCGGGCGTGATCGCGCGCGAGGTGTTCGACGCCGCGGCGGATTCGGTGCGCTTCCCGCCCTCGAAGCTGGGCGGGCTCGCGCCGTGGACGCCGCTCAAGTTCTATCGACTGCGTCGCGGCGGAGGCGGATCGTTGTCGTTCAACGTCGGCCAGTACGACCCATTGCTCGGCACGTCGTACTCCGAGGTCGCGACGGCGAGCCGGTCGCAGCATCGCTCGCAGGGCCAGGGTGCGCTGCCGCAGCACGGACCGCGATTCAGCGGTGTGGTGCTCGAGGTGTCGCGCGTCTCCGATGTCAACGCGCGCGAGAAAGGGTTGTTCGACGGAATCGACACGAGCTGGGCGCGATTCCACTCGCTTCGGACCGCCGACTCGGTGCGCACGGCGATCGACTCGCTGCCGATCGTCGAAGGACAGGTTCGCGCATCGCTCGATCTGACGCAACCGCAGAAAGTGGTCGCCCCGCTGGAATCGTACGTGCGGCTTGCGTCGCGTGCGGATGCCGGAATCACGTGCACGACACGCGATGTGATCGATCCGGATACGCCGAGTTGCCGGGGAGAGGAAGGAGACCTGGCGCTGGCGCTCAGTGCGACGCGTGAGAGAGCCGTCAACGCGCTGCTCGATGCCGCCGGTGTGATCGTCGAAGCAACGGCGCCGCGCGAGTTGATCGCCGTGCGCGACACCATGCCCGTCACGGTTTCGGTATACAACCGAGGTTCGTCGCCGATCGCGCTCGAGAGCGCGTCGCTGATCGGCCAGCTCGGCGTTGCGTCAAAGCGCGTACCTCCAATTCTGCCCGACAGCGTCGGACGCCAGATGTTGCATTTCGTCGGCGCCGATTCACCGACCATTCCATGGTGGCTGCGCCGCCCGATGCGCGGCGACATGTTCAATCAGCCGTTGTCGGAGATGATCGCGGGCGAGGATCATTTGCAGAGCTCCGGCGTGGAAGTCGTGCTGCGGATGGGCGGTGTGTCGGTGCCTGTCACGGAGGCGCCGATCGTGTATCGGTTCGCTGACCCCGCGCGCGGCGAAGTGCGGCGCCCCGTTGCTACGGTGCCGGAGATTTCGGTGTTGCTGGAGCACGAGATCGAATACGCGCGCGCCAACGCGCCCCTCGACCGCACGCTGCTCGTGTACGTGCACTCGGCCGCCACGGCGCCGCGCGACGTCGAGGTGTCGCTCGCGCTGCCGGCCGGATTGAGCGCCGACAGTTCGCATCGTCACGTGACCTTGCCGGCCTTTGGCGATGCGACGTTGCACTTTCGAGTGCACGGCCGCATGGCGCCTGGCCGCGATTCGATTCGCGCCGTGGCAACGACGAGTGCAAGCCCAGGCCGCACGTTCGCGCTCGGTTTCGTGCCGATCGAGTACGAGCACATTCGGCCGCTGCGCTATTATCGGCGCTCGACCGTCCAAGTCGAGGCGGTGGATGCGACGTTCGCGAATCTTCGCGTCGGCTACATCCGCGGCGTTGGCGACAACGTCATGCCGATGCTCGAGGAGCTTGGCCTCCCCGTCGTCGAGCTCGATCCGGCGACGTTGGCGCAGGCGAAGCTGTCGGGGTTCTCGACGATCGTCGTCGGACCGCGCGCGTACGAAGCGAACAAGGCGCTCGTCACGAACAATCCGCTGCTCATGCAGTTCGTGCGCAATGGCGGCACGATGGTGGTCCAGTACGGCCAGTTTCCGTATCAGCAGCCGGGGATTCTGCCGTATCCGATCACGTTGAGTCGTCCGGCGGCGGATCGAGTCACCGACGAGACCGCGCCGGTGCGTGTGATCGACCCGGGCTCGCCGATCGTGACGCTGCCGAATCGGATTACCGAGCGCGATTTCTCGAATTGGGTGCAGGAACGTTCGTCGTACATGCCGCGTTCGTTCGACGCGCGCTATCGCACGGTGTTCTCGATCAACGATCCGGGTGAGCCGCCGAACGATGCGGCGGTCCTGGTGGCGCCGGTCGGCAAGGGTACGTACATCTATACGACGTTCGCATTTTTCCGGCAGCTGCCCGCGGGGAATCCGGGAGCAGCGCGGTTGTTCATCAATCTGCTGTCGGCGAATCAGAAGGCCGCGACGCGTCCCGCGGTGCGGCGGTCCGAGCAGCCGAAACCCTAGGCTATACAACTTCACTCATGTCGATCGATCCGCGGCTGTTCGCATTCATTGGCGTCGCCGCGGTGTTGACGATTCTGCCCGGCGCGGACATGGCGCTGGTGACGCGCAACGTGCTGGCCTACGGCCGGCGTCGTACGATGCTGACGATCGTCGGCATCTGTCTCGGCTGCGTGGTGCACGCGACGTTCTCTGCGCTTGGGCTGTCGGCGATCCTCGCGACCTCGGCGACGGCGTACAATGTGGTGAAGACCGTGGGGGCGGCGTATCTGGTGTGGATCGGGGTGCAGGCGATACGGGAAAGTGTGGTCATCCCGAGCGGAGGCGCGCAGCGCCGGAGTCGAGGGACTCCCGTCCTGGCGGACGAGCAGCGCTCCGCTGAGAAGGGGGTCCCTCGACTCGCTCCGCTCGCTCGGGATGACATGCCTCTGCTCAAACCCTTCCTCCAGGGCTTCCTCACCAACATTCTCAACCCGAAGGTGGCGATTTTTTATCTCACCTTCCTCCCGCAATTCATCTCGCCCGGCGAGAGCGTACTGCGCCGCAGTTTACTGCTGGCGAGCATTCACATCCCGATGGGCCTCGTGTGGCTCACCGCATACGCGTGGTTCGTCGATCGTCTCGGCGTCGTGCTCACGCGGCCGCGTGTGCGCGCCACGTTGGAGCGTCTCACCGGCGGCCTGCTCATCGCGCTCGGTGCGCGACTCGCGTGGGACCGGCGATGAGTCGCTTTCAACGCAATCTCGCTCGCGTGCTCGGCGTGCAGGTGATCACGCTCGTGCTCCTCTGGATTCTTCAGCGCGTGTACACGCCGTAACGTGAATCCACTCAACTGGGTGATCGTCGTCGGCTGGATCACGTACATCGTGATCGACGGCATCCGCCGCTCGCGCGGGACGAAAGAGATCGAAGGCTACTTCCTCGCCAACCGCAGCTTGCCGTGGTGGGCGGTTGGATTGTCCGTGATGGCGACGCAACTCTCGGCCGTCACGATGATCGGCACGACCGGCCAGGGCGCGACCGACGGCATGCGCTTCATTCAGTTCTATTTCGGGCTGCCGCTGGCGATGGTCATTCTCGGCGTGACGCTCGTGCCGTTTCTGCACGGTGCACGCGTGTACACCGCGTACGAGTTTCTCGAGCGCCGCTTCGACGCGAAGACGCGCTCCCTCACCGCGTTTCTGTTTCTGATCTCGCGCGCCATGTCGTGCGGGACGATCATCTCCGCGCCTGCCGTGGTCTTCTCGGCGATTTTCGGCTGGCCCGTCGCGTGGTCGGTGGCATTGATCGGCGTGCCGGCGATTCTCTACACCATGATCGGCGGCGTGCAGGCGCTGACGTGGGTTGACGTCAAGCAGATGTTCCTGATCGTCGGTGCGTTGATCGCGATGGTCGTCGTGCTGCTGGTGCAGATTCCCGTGACGCCGAGTGCGGCGCTGCATCTCGCGGGGTCGGCGGGGCGGCTCAAGGTGTTCGATTTCTCGTTCAGCCTCACGAACACCTACACGTTCTGGTCGGGCCTGATCGGCGGAACGTTCCTGCAACTCTCGTATTTCGGCACGGATCAGAGCCAGGTGCAGCGCTATCTGTCGGCGAAGTCGGTGGACGAAGCGCGGAGCTCGCTCCTGATCAGCGCCTACTGGAAGATTCCCCTCCAGGCCCTGGTGCTGCTTGTTGGAGTATTGGTATTCGTATTCTATCAATATCATCAACAGCCGTTGTTGTTCAATCCCGCGCACGAGCGCGCGGTGAGACACGCGCAACCCGTGCTGTATGGCCAGCTCGAGCAGCAGTTCGCCGCCGCGTCCACGCCCGCCGCGCGCGATTCCGTGCGGACGCGCGCGCTCGACCTGGCGAGCAAGGTTACCGGGCAGCCGGCCAAGGACGTGAACTACATCATCCCGCGCTTCGTGATCGACCATCTGCCGATCGGCCTCGCCGGCATCTTCATCGCGGCGGTAATCGCCGCGGCGATGAACGCCATCTCCGGCGAGCTGATGTCGCTCTCGACGGCGAGCGTCGTCGACTTCTACAAGCGATGGGTGCGGAGCGACGGCCCCGATTCACATTTCCTCAAGGTGTCGCGGACCGCGACGGCGCTTTGGGGCCTCCTGGCCTGCATCGTCGCGACGTATGCGGTGAACCTCGGCTCGCTGATCGAGGTCGTGAACCGGTTTGGATCGTTCTTTTACGGATCGATCCTCGGCGTCTTCCTGCTGAGCATGATCGCGCGCGCGAACGCGACCGGCGCCTTCATCGGCTTGATCTCGGGCATGTGTGCTGTCGCCGCCGTGAACTTCGGCGCGCCGTCGGTGTCGTTTCTCTGGCACAACGTCGTCGGCGCCGTGACGGTGGTGATCGTCGGCATGCTGGTCAGTTCAGTCACGGGATCGCGCGCCGCGCTGCGCGCCGCCGCTACTCGATAAACCGCACGGAGCTCCCGATGAGCGACGACCGCGAAGTGCCGGCCCTGCCGGATGTACCGACGGTTCGCAAAGGCCAAACCGACGTAGCGCTCAGCAAGAAAGAGTTCGACAAGCGCTTCGACGAACGGTTCTACGATCCCGCGTTCGAAGCAGTCAGTGATGAGATCGCCCGCGCGCGCGACGTCGCGTGGGAGTCGTATCACGAATATCGAAAGAGTCCGCGCACCGAAAAGGCCGGACCCGGCTTCGCCGATCCGGAGCACCCGCTGCCGATCGAATGGCTCGCCGCGCGCCGCGCCATTCACGACGCGCAGCAGGCGCACGATGCACCAGGAGCGAAGCGCCGCATTCTCGTGATCTGCGCGAGCGCGCGTACCGATCAAACCTGCCCGGGCGAGATGTCGAAGACGTTTCGCTTCGCGAATCTGGCAAAGGAGATCGTGGGCGCGGATGCCGAGTGCGAGTGCGACTTTCTCGACCTGAGTGCGCTGACTGCCGAGTATGGGCGTGTGATCTATCCCTGCAAGGGATGTGTGTCGACGGCGATGCCGCTCTGCCACTGGCCGTGCTCGTGCTACCCCAATCATGCAATTGGCCAGGTGAATGATTGGATGAACGAGATCTATTCGCGCTGGGTCGCGGCGCACGGCGTCATCGTCGTGACGCCGGTGTATTGGTATCAGGCGCCGGCCGTGCTCAAGCTCATGATCGATCGGCTCGTGTGCGCGGACGGCGGCAACCCGGATCCGACGACGACGCACGGCAAGCATCCGGACGAGGCGAAGGCCATCGAAGTGAAAGGGTGGGATTATCCACGGCATCTCGCCGGCCGCGCCTTCGGCGTCTTCGTGCACGGAGACGCGGCCGGCGCCGAGACGCTGCGTCGCTCGCTTACCGACTGGATGCTCGATATGCATCTCGTGCAGGCGGGGCGGGCGGTCATCGATCGATACGTCGGCTACATGGACGAGTACGCGCGCAGCCACGACGCACTCGACGCCGACGAAGCGGTGCAGGAGGAAATGCGCAACGTCGCGCGCGAGGTGGTGGCGACGGTCAAGGCGCAGCGGGACGGCCGCTATGACGAACCTGGGCGCGATCTGAAGGATCCACGGCCGAAGTGATCGTCGGCCGTGGATTTCGGCCGCCTAAAGAGTCCGTACCTTTCGAGCATGGCACCGAACCCCACCCGCCCACGCGTCATCATCATCGGTGGCGGCTTCGGCGGCCTGTATGCCGCTCGCCAACTGAAGCATGCTCCAGTCGACGTGACGGTCATCGACCGCACCAATCATCACGTCTTTCAGCCGCTCCTCTATCAGGTCGCGACGGCCATGCTGTCGCCGGCCGACATCGCGGCGCCCATCCGCTGGCTGCTGCGCAACCAAGCAAATACCGAGGTTCTGCTCGGTGACGTGACCGCGGTCGATCCGGCGGCGCACGCGATCGCGACGGGTGATTCAAAGAAATATAACTACGATTATCTAATCATCGCCGCCGGCGCACGCCACTCGTACTTCGGCCACGACGACTGGGAGCGCCTTGCGCCCGGCCTCAAGAGCATCGACGACGCCACCGAGCTGCGCCGGCGCTGGCTCATGGCCTTTGAGCGGGCTGAACGAACCGACGATGCCGCCGAGCGCGCGGCGAACCTCACGTTCGTCATCATCGGCGGCGGGCCAACCGGCGTCGAGCTGGCGGGCATGCTGCCCACCATCGCGCGCCAGGCGCTGCCGCGCGATTTCCGGCGCATCGACACGGCGTCCGCGCGCATCGTGCTCGTCGAGGGTGGGCCGCGCATCCTGCCCGCCATGCCGGAAGAGCTCTCCGAAGCCGCGCGGCGCGATCTCGTCGAGCTCGGCGTCGAGGTGCGCACCAACACACTCGTCACCGACGTCGGCGACGGCTTCGTGAAAATGGGCGACGAGCGGCTCGACTCCCACACCATCTTCTGGGCCGCCGGCAACGCCGCCGCGGCACTCGGCGCCTCACTCGGCGCGCCGTGCGATCGCGCCGGACGCGTGCTCGTGAATGCCGATTTGAGCGTGCCTGGCCATCCGGAGATTTTCGTCGTCGGCGATCTCGCGGCCATGACGAGCCGGGGAAAGCCCGTGCCGGGAGTCGCGCCGGCGGCGATGCAGAGCGGGCGCACCGCGGCGCGCAACGTCGTCCACGCCATTCGTCGCGAGCCGCGCGAGTCGTTTCGCTATCGCAACAAAGGCGATCTTGCGACGATCGGCCGCTACCGCGCGGTCGGCGTGCTCGCCGGACGAAATCTCTCCGGGCCGGTCGCCTGGTGGACGTGGCTGCTCGTGCACATCATGTATCTGGCGGGCTTTCGAAATCGCATAAGTGTTCTCATCGAGTGGGGATACTCGTTCTTCACCTATCAGCGCGGCGCGCGCCTCATCACGACGGGTTCGCCGGCGCCGGCCGCTCGAGGCACGTTACCTCCGGCGTGGTAGCAACGCGGTAGCGACGTGGTAGGTCATCGGCCCAGGGGCAGCGACCTGCGGCCACTCGCCGCGCGATGTTGCGGAATTCCCCGCGAAGCCGTCTAGAAATGGGCCCCGTAGCCCTGTTTTTTGGCCCCCCACCCGGCACCACCAGAGCTTTTTCGTGACGCAGCCCTCCGCCGGCCTCGATTTCGCGCGCATCGGCATTACCGGTGTTCGCTTCGAGGCGCTGTTCGAAGCGGTCCCGCTGGCCATCGCCATTTTCGACGGCGAACAGCGGCTCGTGAACGCGAATGCCCGCTATCGGGAGCTGACCGGCGTCAATGGAACGCCGGTGAAGGTCTCGATCTACGACGCGTTTCCGAACGCGCTCGCCGACCTCACCGATCAGATTGATTCCGCGCTGCGCGGCGGCGCGGTCGCCGCGCCCCTGCGCGTGCCGTTTCAGCATCGCGGCGGACGTCGCCTCATCGAGACGACGTTCGCGCCGCTCAGCGAAGAATCGGGGAGCCGCGGCGTTCTCTTCGCCGGCAACGACGTCAGCGAGCGAGAAGAGCTGCGTGAAACCCTCAGCCGAAACGTCGCGCAGCTCGAGTCGATCTTCGACGTTATTCCCGACTCGGTGCGCGTCTTCGACACCGAAGGGCGCACGGTTCGCTCGAACACGCAGGCGCTGCAGGATCATCCGGGCGGCCAGCCTTCGACGCTGCGCGAGCTGTGGCAGCTCGATCGCCCGCGCACGATCGACGGCACGAGTCTCTTCATGCACGAGCATCCCACCGCGCGCGCGTTGCGCGGCGAGCGCGTGCGCGGAGAGACGCTCGCGGTCCGCCGCGGGGTCGATGGCACGCAGCTGATCATCGAAGTCAACTCGAATCCGCTCTACGACGAGCACGGGAAAATTCGCGGTGCCGTGACCGTCGAACGCGACGTGACGGTGAAGACGCAGCTCGCGAAAGCGCTCGAAGCTGAAGCGAAACGAACCGCCGAGCTCTATGAGCGGGTGTCGACGGAAGCGGAACGTCTCGAGCGAATGGTGCAGGAACGCACCGCCGAGCTGCTGGCGCTTCAGGAAGCGCGGTCGCGCGAGCGTCGCCTTGCCGCCGTCGGCCAGCTTGCGGCGGGCGTCATGCACGACGTCAACAACGCGCTGAATCCGATCATGGCGGCGGCCTATCTGCTCGAGGCCAACGCGGAGAATCCTGACGCGGTGCGCGACTACGCGCAGCGCATCGGCAAAGCCGCGGAGACTGGCGCCGCGACGGCCGCACGCGTCGGGCGATTCATCCGCCAGGAACCGCTCCAGGCCGAGCGCGAGGAGCTCGTCGATCTGTCCGTCGTGTGCGACGAAGTCGTGGCAATGACGCGTCCGCTCTGGGCCGAGCGCGCACGCGGTGGCCAGGTGCACTTCGAGCGCGATCTCGTCGAGCCCGGCACGGCGATGATTCGCGGCATCACCGGCGAGCTCCGCGAGGCGTTGCTCAACCTCGTGCAAAACGCGCTCGACGCCATGGCGGGCGGCGGTACGCTCGGCATGAAGACGCTGGTGTCCGATGGCGAGGTCAAGCTGGAGATTCGCGATTCCGGGATCGGCATGTCGGCCGAGGTTCGCGAGCGCGCGTTCGAGCCGTTCTTCACCACGAAGGGCCGGATGGGCACCGGACTCGGCCTGGCCGAGGTGTATGGCATCGTGAAGCGGCATCGCGGGCACGCGGAAATCGAGTCGACACCGGGCGTGGGGACGACGATTCGGCTGGTTTTCCCAACGGCCGCGGCGACGCCTGTTTCGGAGCCTACAGAAGTGATTCCGCCAAAGAAACGGGTTGCGCGGCGCGTGCTCTTAGTAGAAGATCATCCGGACAGCCGCGAGTTCATGCAGGCGCTGCTCGAGTCCGACGGCCATCAGGTCGACACCGCGATGGGGGTATCGGACGCGACGGCGTTGTTGGAGAAGGCGGATCCCCCGTACGAGGTGCTCGTCACCGACATCGGGTTGTCCGACGGCAGCGGTTGGGATCTCACCGCACTCGCCCGTGGCCGATGGCCGTCGATGCGGATCGGCATCGTCACGGGATGGGAACCACGCGTCGGCGCCGGCGCGGACGGAGATTTCATTCTCCGTAAACCTGTAAGAACTTCAGAGTTACTCGCGCAGGTCGCCGGCGAAGGCTGACCGCGGGAACGATCCGCCTTCACCGCTGGCATTGTGCGCCGCGCGGGGACAGATTCCGTATGATGACAGACCAAGTTTCACGCATCCGCGTACTCGTGGCCGAAGACGATGACAACGCGCGCTCGTTGCTCATCGATCTGCTCAGCACGCTCGGCCACACGATCGTCGCGGAAGTGTCGACGGGCCGCGAAGCGTTCGAGCGCGCCAAGGATGTCGTGCCGGACGTGGTGCTGCTGGACGTGCACATGCCGGATGGATCAGGCATCGAGGCGGCGGAGCGCATCACGCAGACGGTGCCGGGTGTCGCCGTCGTACTGTTCAGCGGCGATCACACGCTGACGTTGAGCGATCGCGACGTCACCGCGACGGCCGCGATTGCCTTCCTTCCCAAGCCGGCGCCGCCGCGCGTGCTCGATTCAACGATTCGCTTGGCCGCGACGCGCGCCAAGGAGTTGATGGCCGCGCGCCAGGATGCCGAGTCGGCGCGCACGGCGCTCGAGAATCGCAAGACGATCGAGCGCGCGAAGGGCATTCTCATGCGCCGTACCGGTTCGTCGGAGCAGGAGGCGTATCGCATTCTGCAGCGCACGAGTCAGGATCGCAGCGTACCGATGGTCGAGATCGCGCGAGCGGTGCTGGCGAGTGAGCCGGGGTTTCAGGAGACGGCGGCGAAAGAAACTCGCTAGGCGCGACACGCGAAGGTTGTCATCCCGAGCGTAGCGAGGGATCTAGCGTCCCGGTATGAGGGCTCAGCCCTCTATCGAGATGTTAGATCCCTCGGTCGTTTCACTCCGGTCGGGATGACTCGCTACTTGCTTCGCACGACGGTGAATTGCACCAACGGCGACACGGGCAACCCACCCGACGTCCAGTCGATCGACGCCTGTGTACCGGCCGGCACCGTGAACCGGAAGTACGCCGCGCCGCCGGCCACGAGCGGCACCGTCGCCGGCGATTGATCCGAAAGTGGCGTGAGCTGCAACGGATATTTGTTGAGCGTCGTGCAATTCGTGTTCGAATCGATGCACAAGTGCGGAAAGATCGAGCGGTGGTTCCAGCTTGGCTCGAGGAACCGCGGGTCCGTAACCCCCGCGACGTCGTCGCTATAGACCGACGTAGCCCAGTCGCGAATCTGTGTCATGATGTTCGTGCCGAACACACCGGCGAGGTTGTTCAGTCCCTCGACCTTGGAGTTGTCGAGCAGCTGCCACGTATCGGCATCCGACGATCCGCGATGGTCGGCGAGGTACCGCAGAAGATTCCAGTCGGCGCCGCGCGTCTCGAGCGAATCGTTGGCTGCATACACGCCGGTCTGTGACGGCATCCCTAGGAAAATCTGGAAGCGGCTGAGATTGTCGCCCTGATTGTTGAAGTACGTCGCCTGATCGTTGATGATGTCGTTGACGCCGATGTTCTGGCGCGGCGACTTGCCGCTCAGACGGTAATACAGCAACTCCTCGGCAATGTGGCTCAAGCCTTCGTTGAGCCACACCGTCTCGAAATCATCCGCATCGTTGATGTAGATGCGGCGGGCGGCGTTGATCAAGTGCTGGTACTCGTGGGCCAGCGTGCCGGCGGTCAGATTGGACACGCCGCTTTTGCTGCGCGAATCGCTGAACACGCCGGCGGGATCGGGCACCAGCATGTAGAACATCTCGCCCTGGTTGCTTCCGGCGCAGCCGCGAACGGTCGTACCGGCGATGACGGTGTCCTTGATCGGGAAGAGATCGCGCTCGAAGGTGAAGCCGCCGATCACGCCATCGCTGCCGCGCGGCGTGAGCTTGTTCACTTCCTTCGTGAACAGGATGAGAATCTTGCCATTCCTGTCGATATCGGTGGGCTGGCCGAAGGCGTTGACGTCGAGCGGATTGATGAGCGTATCGAACGTCGTGGCGAACGATGCGTACTCGGCGTCGGTGAACCCACCCGTCGGATTGGCGCTGTCGGCGACGATGATCGCCGTGTTCGAAGTTGCAACGACACGCGCGCGAACGTTGATGGGTGCATCGCACGCCTGATTGCCGTTCGCGTTGAGCGTGATGGTCTGTCCAATGCTCAGCGACGACGGAATCGCGTTGAACGACGCGCCGGAGGAGGTGCGCTGATTCCGCCATGCACGTGCGGCGGGAATGCGGGCCGCCAATTCGCGCCTCGCCGTTTCACGCAACTGCATGTCGAAGCGCTGCTGCGCGTTCCGTCCCAAACGAAGCGCCGACGACGTGGGCACGACGTTCGCCGATGGCGCCACGTCGGCCGTGGTCAACGGTACGATCCCGGCGGACCGCACCGAGAAGTTGGTCACGGCGAGGCTCGAGTCGGGATTGCTGTTGAAGGCAACCAGCGCGTAGTCCGCGCCGGACGTTCCACCGCTCAAGCAAATGCCGGTGCCGCTCACACCGGGAAGCACGGTGCCGGCGGCCGGCGATTGCACGGCGCCGCCGGTGCTGCACGCACTGGCCGTTGTCGATGTCCCGGCGACGAGATTGAACGTCGTCGACAGCGACGTGCCCGCGACGGTCGCCGTCACCACGACGCCGCCCGCCGACGATCCGAACGTCACCACCGTTCTCGCCTGACCGGCAGCGTCGGTGATCGCGCTTGCGGGTGATACGCTCGCCGCGCCGACCGTGACGACGAAGTTCACCGTCGCGCCGGGCACCACCGTGCCGGCGGTCGTCGTCACCTTCACGACGAGCGGCAACGACAACGCGGTGCCAATGAGGCCCGTCTGTCCATTCCCGGAAACGACGGCAACGGCGGCCGCGTTCGTACCGTTCGTTGTACCAGTTGGCTCGGAGCCGCTGCCGCCACACGCGGACGCAAATACCAGCACCGAGCCAAGGATCAACGCTCCACGCACCTGAGGAGCGAACATGCGACGACCTCCGAAGATCATCAGGACTATTGCCTTGCGGCGTGAATTAAGCCGCCGGAGCGGCTTCGGGTTCGCGCTTGGGACGAGTGAATTCTTCCATACCCAGCCCTAGCAGAATCGTGCCAGCCACGAGCGTGGCCGATGCAAAGAACGGAAGCTCCGGGAAGCGGTCGAAGGCCCAGCCTGCCAGAATTGGAAACACGACGCGAGCAATCCCGCCGAACGTCTGTTGTACGCCCATGTAAAGCCCGCGCTCACGACTGGGAATCACCCGCGACAACATCGCGGTAACACACGGAAACGTGAATGCCGTCCCTAAGGGCAATAGCGCAACGGCGAGGGCGAGCGGCACGAATGGAAGTATCGTCACGGCCGACACCGGCAACAGTCCGCCCAGCTTGGCCGCCAACGCGCCAGGATCGCTCAGACGGTGCGTGAGCGGCATCGCCGCAAGGCCAAGCGCCAACAGCGCCTGGCCGATCCTCGACAGCCGCACCTCGCCGAATCTGTCGACGGCTCGTCCCAGCAGGAACGCGCGCGTCAGCATCGAGATGACACCGATGTACGCGTAGAAATACTGAATTGTGTCCGTCGTCACACCAAACCGCGCCGCCAGAAACAACGCCAGAATCGCATTCAAGCCCTGAAATGCACCAATGCCGATGGCATAGATCCAGATCAGTCTCGGGGCGGCCTCGTTCGAGTGTGTTACGACGCGCAACACCGCCTTTGTCGAGCGTCCAGGAACATGGACACTCGAACGCGCTTCGACCATGTCGCGCGATTCGGCCAGAAAATGGAACGCGAAAATGATGTTCAGGAAACAGAGAACAGCCGCGGCCAAGCCTGGTCCGTGAGCGCCTCCGAAATGCAACGCCTGCCCACCAACCACGGGGCCGAGGGCGACGCCGGCGTTCGTCGCCGCGGACAGCCAGCCCAAGCCTTTCGCACGCTGTTCGGGCGCCACGGCGTCGGCGACGTACGCTTGAATCACGCCGACCGTTCCGCCGCCCGACCCTTGAATCAGCCGCGAGAGAAACAGCAGCCACAATGAATTCGCATATGCGAATACGACATATGCGATCATCGAACCGGTAATGCCGACGATCAGCGCGGGGCGCCGTCCGTATCGATCCGAGAAGCGCCCCCAGATTGGCGCGCTGAGCAGCTGCGCGACGGAAAACGCGGACACGAGCAATCCGACCATGAGTCCGTTCGCGCCGAAATTCTTCGCGTAGAACGGCATGAGCGGAATGATCATCAGCACGCCGACCATGTCGATGAACGCGGTGATCATCAACACGGTCAGCTTGCCGACGTCGGTCTTCTTGGCTTGGGCTCCCCGTTCGGTGGAGGCGGGATTCGGGGATAGAGATTGCGGCATCGAATAAAGGTAGGCCGGTCGCCGAATCCTACTCGGTGACCTTGCCCAGCGCGGCCGGCGGTACGGCGCGTCCGACGACGCCCGCCAGCGCAATGATCGTCAGCGCATACGGGATCATCTCGACGAACTGCGACGGAATCGCCTGCGCGCCCTGCAATTGAATCTGCAATGTTTCAGCGGCGGCGAAGAGCAGGCACGCGAGCGCGGCACGCCAGGGATCCCATCGACCGAAGATCGTCGCGGCCAACGCGATGAACCCGCGTCCCGCGGTCATCTCCGCGCTGAACTGGTGCTGGTCGAGCGCGAGGTATGCGCCCCCGAGCGCGGCGAGCATGCCAGACAACGCCGCCGCGAGATACCGCACGCGATTGAGCGGCACGCCGAGCGTGACGGCGGCCGCCGGATGCTCGCCGGCGGCGCGCACGCGCAATCCGAACGGCGTGTGATACAACAGCCACCCGACATACGCGACGGCGATGAGCCCCAACCAGATCATCGGGTTGCCGGCGAGCGCCGCGATGCCCGTGCCGGTTCGTTCACCGCCGAAACCGGGAATGCGCGGCGAGTTTGCAGAACTGTGAAAGAACAACCGCAGGAAGAATCGCGTCGCGCCGGTCACGAGCAGATTGATCGCGATGCCGACAACGACTTGATCGGCGCGAAAGCGAATGGCCGTCACGGCATACAGCAGCGCGAGCGCGGCACCGCCGGCCAATGCACCAATCAGTCCTATCCAGGGATTGCCCGAGTAATACCCGGCGATCGCGCCGCAGAACGCGCCGCCGAGCATGTAGCCCTCGAGCCCCAGGCCGATGAGACCCGCACGCTCGGAGATCACACCGCCGCTCGCCGCGAAGAGGTACGGTATGGCGATGCGAAGTGTCTGGGCGAGAAAGGCGAAAAGAATCACGCGCGCCTCCCGACACGCAACATACGCCGCACCTCGGGCACCGACGCCGCGACGGCGATGATCACGACGGCCTGCAACACGTCGACAATCTGCTTCGGCACCGCGGCGTTCACCGCCAGGCCGCCTTGCGAGAGCGTCGCGAACACGAGCGCCGCAAGCGCCACACCAATCGGATGGTTGCGTCCCACGATCGCGACCGCGATGCCAAGAAATCCGGCGCCCGACGCGAAGGCCTCCTCGTAGTAGTGCTTGTATCCGAGCACAAAATTCAATCCGCCTAGGCCGGCGAGTGCACCGGAGAGCGCCATCGCGCGCCACCACACGGCGCGCACGTCGACGCCGCCGTACTCCGCCGCCTCGGGCTGCAGGCCCGTGGCGCGCAACTCGAAACCGCGGCGCGTACGAAACAAGAACCACCAGGCGCCGATCACCGTGAGCACGGCGAGCACGATCACGAGATTCGCCGCCGACCCATGGAACGCACCGATGAAATCCGACAACCGCGAGATCGCGCCCGTGTGGATGTCGCTCGTGTGCAACGTACCTTCGACCTTGAGATGCGCGACGACGAAATAGTTCAGCAGTGCGAGCACGATGAAGTTGAGCATGATCGTCGTAATGACTTCGTGCGCGCCGAATCTTGCCTTGAGCACACCCGGCACGCCGCCGACGATCCCGCCGCCGAGCGCCGCGGCGACGATGAAGAGCGGGAGCGCGACAATCGACGGGAGGCTTGCCGGAAGCACGAGACCGAGCAGCGCGGCAAGGAATCCACCGGCCGCGAGCTGACTCTCGGCGCCGATGTTGAACAGCCCGGCGCGCAGGCCGATCGCAACGGCAAGGCCCGTGAACGTCAGCGTGGTCGCCTTGTACAACACCTGGCCGAATCCGTACGCGTTGCCCCAGGTACCCTCGATCAGCAGGCGATAGACTGTGCCCGGGTTCTGGCCAAATGAGAGAATTAGAATATCGCCGACGATCGCCGCGACGAGCAACGCGACGATCGCCGGAAGTACCGCCTCCTCGAGTTGCTCTCTCATTGTTCTCTCAGTTGTCTCACGCGGCGTCTCCGGTCTTCGAGGCGCCGGTCATGTACGGTCCGAGCACTTCTTCGCTCGCCTGGCCGCGTGGCATCACGGTCACGAATCGGCCGCCGTACATCACGGCGATTCGATCAGAGAGCGCGAGAATCTCCGCGAGGTCCGCGGACACCAGGAGAATCGCCTTGCCGGCGTCGCGCGCTTCGCGAAGCCGCGCGTGAATGAACTCGATGGCGCCGACGTCCACGCCGCGCGTGGGCTGCGCGGCGAGCAGCACTTGAAACGCGCGTCCCATCTCGCGCGCGATGACGATCTTCTGCTGGTTGCCACCGGAGAGCGCGCGAGCGGGAAGCGCCGCGTCCGCCGGACGAATGTCGAAGCGCTCGATCTGCTCGCGCGCGTTGCCGGCGATCCGCGGCTGATCGAGCCGCGCGCCCCTCGTGAAATGATGCTGCTGGCCGAGCACGAGATTCTCGGCGACCGAATAGTCGAGGATCAAGCCGCGCAGATGGCGATCTTCCGGAATGTGCGACAGTCCGGCGTCACCGCGCGCTTTCACGGAGAGCGATGTCACGTCGCGAGTGCCAATACGAATCTCGCCGCGCTTTGCCGGGCGCAGTCCAGCGAGTGCCTCGAGCAACTCGGTCTGTCCGTTGCCTTCGACGCCGGCGACGCCCAGGATCTCGCCCGGTGCGATGGAGAAGCTGACGTCGTTCACCGCGACCAGCCGCCGCGCGCTTTCAACGACGAGGTTCTTCACCACGAGCAGCGGCTCCGCCGACGCGTTGGGCGATGTTCTCGATGTGATGCCACGTTCGTCCGCGACGTAGTTCATCGCCAGCGACACATCTCGGCCAACCATCGTTCGCGCGATTTCCTCGGGCGTCGTGTCCGCGGTGCGAAGGCGGCCGACGGTTTTACCGTGGCGCATGACGGTGATCGTGTCGGAGATCTCCATCACTTCATCGAGCTTGTGCGTGATGAGCACGATCGTTTCGCCGCGCGCGCGCATCTGCCGCAGTACTTGCCACAGCTCGTCGATCTCGGGCGGCGAGAGCACCGCGGTCGGCTCGTCGAGAATCAAGATCCTGGCGCCGCGATAGAGCGTTTTCAGAATCTCGACACGTTGCGCTTCGCCGACCGAGAGATCCGACACGAGGCGATCGGCTTGCACCGTCAGGCCCGTCGACGTGCCAAGCTGCATGACTTCACGTTCGGCGCGCCGCGTATCGAGCTGTCCGCCGCGCGTCAGCTCGCGGCCGAGCATGACGTTTTCCGCGACGGTGAGCGTCGGCACGAGCATGAAGTGCTGGTGCACCATGCCCACGCCGGCGTCGATCGCGTCGGCCGTGCTCCAACCTGTGACATCGCGGCCGTTGACTTCCATACGACCGCCGTCGGGCGAATACATGCCGCTCAGCACGCGCATCAGCGTCGACTTGCCCGCGCCGTTCTCGCCAACGAGCGCGTGAATCTCGCCCGGCGCGACCTCGAGCGACGCTCCGCGATTGGCCTGAACGGGCCCGAAGTTCTTCTCGATGTCGGTGAGGCGGATGGCGAAGGGGAGTGTCGGTTCCGCCATACTCATCGTGTGGAGGGGACGGTGATCTTGCCCGAGATGATGTCGGCTTTGATCTGCTCGAGACGCGTGTGTACGCTGTCGGGGATCAGCGCGCGATTGTGCTCGTCGTACACGTAGCCAACGCCGTTCTGCGCGAGGCCGTACGTGTAAATCCCGCCTTTGAACGTGTGATCTTTCACGCGCTTGATCATGTCGAATACCGACACGTCGATGCCTTTCACCATCGAGGTCAGCACGCGGCCCGGGGCTTCGCTGTACTGATCCGCATCCACACCGATCGCGTACTTGCCGGCCTGCCGCGCCGCCTCGAAGACGCCGAGGCCGGTCGAGCCCGACGCATGATAGATGATGTTCACGCCCTGGTTGTACTGATTGAGCGCGAGCTCCTTGCCCTTGCCCGGATTGCGAAATGCTTCGGGCGTGACACCCGCGTATTGCGCGATGACGGTGCAACTCGGACAGACGTACTTCACACCGGCGCGATAGCCTGCTTCAAACTTCTGAATGAGCGGTACGTCCATGCCGCCGACGAATCCGACTTTCTTCGAGTTGCCGACGAGCGCCGCCATCGCACCGACGAGGAAGGAGCCTTCCTCTTCCTTGAACTTGAGCGCGGCCAGGTTCGGCGGCGGCGGGATCGGTTTGCCCGCCGTGTCGGTGGCGATCGCGTAATCGACGACCGCGAAGTTGACGTTGGGATATTCCTTGGCGAGCTGCGTGGCGTCGTCGGTGAAGATGAAGCCGACGCCGATGACGAGATCCATGTGCTCCGCGGCCAGCAACCGCAGTCCCGCTTCGCGATCGCTGCCTTCGCCCGGCTCGATGAGACGGATCTTGGCGCCGAGCTGTTTCTCGGCCAGCACGGCGCCGCGATACGCGCCGTCGTTGAAGGACTTGTCGCCCAGGCCGCCCACGTCGAGCACGATGCCGACGTTCACGGCATTGTCCGACGCGGCCTGCGCGCTCTGGGCGGGATGCACGAAAAGGAGGGCCACGTGGACGACGACCAGCACGCCCACGAGGATGAGCAGCTTTCGCATGATCCAACTTGGTATGTTTAGCCCAAATGGACCAGATCAGAACGCGCTTCCTCGTCGTCGGCAGCGGCGTCGCCGGTCTTCATACCGCGTGGCGTGCCTCGGAGCACGGCGACGTGTTGCTGCTGACGAAGCGTTCGCTGTTCGACAGCGCCACCGCCTATGCTCAGGGTGGAATCGCCGCCGCACTCGGCGCCGGTGATTCGCCCTCGCTGCATCGGCAGGACACGCTGGCCGCCGGCGCGGCGCTCTGTGATGCCGCCGCGGTCCAGGTGCTCGTCGAGGAGGGGCCGGCGCGCGTGAGAGAGTTGCAGACCGCCGGCGCTGATTTCGACCTCGATCCCAAGGGTCGTCTTCAGCTTGGACGCGAAGCGGCACACTCGAAGAACCGCATCGTCCACGCGCATGGCGATCAGACGGGTGCCGAGGTGGCGCGAACGCTCGTGGCGCGCGTGCGTGAGACGAAGCGCATTCGCGTGCTCGAGAAGGCGCGCGTGCTCGATCTCATCATGCGGCGCGGCGCGTGTATCGGCGTGCGCGCGAGCATCGCCGGCCGCGCGACCGAGATCATTGCCGACGCGACTGTCCTCGCGACCGGCGGTTGCGGGCAGATCTATCGCTACACGACGAATCCGGTCGTCGCCACAGGCGACGGCTACGCGATCGCGCATCGTGCCGGCGCGACGCTCGCCGACATGGAGTTCGTACAGTTTCATCCGACGGCGCTCGATACGCGGGAAAATCCGCTCGCGCTCATCTCCGAGGCCGTGCGCGGCGAAGGCGCGGTGCTCGTGAACTCGCGCGGCGTGCGTTTCATGAAAGGCCGGCATCGTCTCGCCGAGCTGGCGC
Organism: Gemmatimonadaceae bacterium; assembly: GCA_035606695.1. Taxonomy (NCBI): domain Bacteria; kingdom Pseudomonadati; phylum Gemmatimonadota; class Gemmatimonadia; order Gemmatimonadales; family Gemmatimonadaceae; species Gemmatimonadaceae bacterium. The sequence goes on along the minus strand of DATNEW010000050.1, from coordinate 149,545 downwards.
CGCGCGACGTGGTGGCGCGCGCGATCTTTCGCGAGAAGCGGAGCGGCCCGGTGTATCTCGATGCACGAAAGCTTGGCCAGGGATTCGTCGATCGCTTCCCGGGCATCTTCGCGCTGTGTGAGGCGCGCGGCATCGATCCACGCAAGGATCTCATTCCGGTGACGCCGGCCGCGCACTACATGATGGGCGGCGTCGTCACCGATCTCTGCGGCCAATCGAGCGCGCCGCGATTGTACGCCGTTGGCGAAGTTGCGCGCACCGGCGTGCACGGCGCGAATCGCCTGGCATCGAACTCACTGCTCGAGGGTCTGGTGTTCGCCGAGCGTGTCGCGCGGGACGTCGAGAAGAATCAGCGACTCCGGAGCGTCCCCAAACCTGGGAAGTGGAAGGTGCCGCCGCTCGCGGATCGCGGTGCGGCGCAGGTCGCGGCGGATGCGATTCGCGCGGTGATGTGGGATTTCGCCGGCATCGCGCGGACGGCGCGTGGGTTGAACACGGCAGCCGAGCGTCTCGAGGAGATCGGTACGCGATTGCCCGAGGGCGCGACGGAAGAAGTGAACATGCTGCAAACCGCTCAGCTCGTCGTCGAGGCCGCGCTCCGGCGGCGCGAGTCGCGCGGCGGGCACTATCGGGCCGATTTTCCGCGCGCGAAGCGGGATTGGCGGGGGCGGCACATAGAGCTCTAATCGTCGTCATCCTTCGCTTCGCTCAGGATGACACACGCGCTACGCCCGGCATCCCCGGCCATGGTACCTTTCCACGATGGCCACCAGCAGCATCCCACGCTCGCACGACGCGGCAATCGCCGAGCTGCAGTCGGAGATCAAGCAACTCGCGCGCGAGCGGAATGCCGTCGTTCTCGCCCACAATTACGAACGGGCCGAAGTACAGGACGCCGCGGATTTCGTCGGCGACTCGCTCGGGCTCTCGCGCGAAGCCGCGAAGACCAGCGCCGGCGTCATCGTGTTCTGCGGCGTGCACTTCATGGCCGAGACCGCGGCGATTCTCTCGCCCGAGAAAACGGTGCTGTTGCCGGATCTCGCCGCCGGCTGCTCGCTTGCGTCGACGATCGACGGCGACGCGCTGCGGCAATGGAAGGCCGAGCATCCCGGAGCCGTCGTCGTCGCGTACGTGAACACGACCGCGGACGTGAAGGCCGAGAGCGACTATTGCTGCACGTCGGGCAACGCTGTCGAAGTCGTGAACTCGATCGATCCGGAGAAGGAGATTCTCTTCCTCCCCGACATGTTTCTTGGCGCGCACGTGCGGCGCATGACCGGCCGCCCGAACATTCACGTGTGGCTCGGCGAATGTCACGTGCACGCGGGGATCGATCCCGAGAACATCCGCCTGCAGCGCAGCATGCATCCGGAAGCGGAGTTCTTGATTCATCCCGAATGTGGTTGCTCGACGAGCGTGCTCGAAGCGATTTCGGCCGGCGACGTCGACCCCGAGGGCGTGCAGATCCTGTCGACCGAGGGGATGATCAAGCGGCCCGCGCTGTCGAAGGCCGACGAGTTCATCGTCGCGACGGAGGTTGGTATTCTTCACCGCCTGCGGCGCGACAATCCGAGCAAGCGATTCTTCGCCGCGAACGAGCGCGCGTCCTGCGCATACATGAAGGTCACGACGCTGCCCAAGGTTCGTGATGCGTTGATTCACAATCAGCATCGCATCACCGTTCCGCGTGCGGTGGCGGACAAGGCACGGCGCGCCATCGAGCGGATGGTCGCGATCGGCGGCGGCGCTCAGCAGCCCTTGTCGCCGGTGCCCGAAGGTGTAGATCCAGGCGAGTAACGAAGGGGGGTCGTTGCATGGAAATGTCTGAGGGTCGCCACGCGAACGAGCGTCGCTCCGTGCCGCGCACGATCACGCCGCTGTCCGGCGTGCCGGCCGTCGAGATGAGTTTGCTCAAGTTCCCGCTTCGGCAGAGCGAGCTCGAGGAAGAAGTGCGGTGGGCGCTCGAGGAGGACGCCGCGTTCGACGACATCACGACGATCGCGACCGTGGTCTCCGATCGCCGAATGCGCGCCACGCTCGTGGCGCGCGAGAATGGCGTGATCTGCGGCATTCCACTGGCGCTCGAGGCATTTCGTCTGCTCGACGCGAAAGTCTCGATTCGCGTCGATCACGAGGACGGCGCGCGCGTGAAGGCCGGCGAGCCCGTTCTTTTCGTCACCGGCCACGCCCGCGCGCTCCTCTCGGCGGAGCGTGTCGCGCTCAATTACATGCAGCGGCTGGCGGGCATTGCCACGCTCACGTGCAAGTATGTCGATCTGGTAAAAGGCACCAAGGCAAAGATTCTTGACACGCGCAAGACGACGCCGGGCTGGCGCGCGTTGGAGAAGTACGCGGTGCGCGCCGGCGGTGGGACGAATCACCGGATGAATCTCGAGTCCGCGGTCCTGATCAAGGACAATCACCTCGCCGCGCTGGACGGCGACGTCGTGAAAGCGGTGACGCGCGCCCGCGACCTGGCGCCGAAAGGTACGAAGGTCGAAGTCGAGTGCGATCGCATGGAGCAGGTCGAGCGCGCGCTCGAGGCGGGAGCGGACATCATTCTGCTCGACAACATGCCGCTCGCGACCCTGGTGGAGGCGGTGACGCTCGTGAACGGGCGCGCGATTCTCGAGGCATCGGGCGGCGTGAGCCTGAGCACGGTGCGGTCGATCGCGGAAACCGGTGTGGACTGGATCTCCGTCGGCGCCTTGACGCATTCCGCGCCATCGATGGACATCGGGCTCGACTTCGAGTAAACGCCGGACACGTTTATTAGTAAACACTAACAAATCCGTACGGCGATTTTTCCGGCGGACGACGGCGTAGTGAACAGTTAGGCGGTCTTCATGTGTTCGCCACGCCACGGATGTCGGCGAGCAGCTTCTCGACGTCGATCTTGTGCGCCGCGAAGATCGGCGCATAGCGCTGGGACGTCGCGATGCGCTGGAGCATGGCGGCCGCGGCAGCGGGCGGCAGATCCTGCGTTGCCGGATGTGCCGCCACGCCGGGATCTTCTCGTCCCGCCGCGTGCAGCTCCCGCAACGCATCGCGCGCCACATCGCGCGAAAATCCGAGATCATTGAGCACACTGGCGCCGAGATCGCGCTTCTCGCGCACGAGGCCGAGCAGCAAGTGCCCGGTGTCGACATACGTGTCGCCCAGGTTTCTCGCCTCGGACATCGCCTGCTCGAGGACGCGCTTGCTGCGGTTGGAGTACGGCAGATGGTCGCCGCCCGCCGCGTCGGGCTCCGGCGTCGCACGACGCTCCACCTGGGCGCGAATGTCCTTCACCGACACGTTCTGTTGCCGCAGCATGTCCGACGCGACACTGTCGGGATCCGCAACGAGTCCCAGCAGAATGTGCTCGGTGCCAACGTAGTCGTACTTCAAGCGCACGGCCTCTTCGCGCGCCACGGCGAGGGCGGAGCGAACGCGCATGGAAAAGTTGAAGCCGTTCATGTCAGAGGTCCGCGCAGCTCTTGTTGATCTGGCGGCAATCGGCGCAGACCAGCTTGCATTTGCGCCATTCCAGCCGGGCCGAGCCGCAGTAGTCGCAGCATTCGGCGATCTGCGTCGACTCCGGCGCCTGGCCTGTGTCGCGTGAGTCGCGCTGAATGGCGACGCCGGGTTGCACGAACGGTTTGGTATGGCATGGCGGCATGGTGAGAAAAAGGCGATGCCCCCCGAGAAAAACAAGAGCGTTTGACCGCGGTCGAGGGCGCGACTAGTCTCCTTTCGACTTCAACCCGGCAGCGCGATGAGTCGTCACGGCAACAGCTCGAAGAAGGGCACGCACGGCGATTTCAACATGGCGGCCGCGGTGCGTCGCGTCGTCACGACCGCGGGCTTCGAGCCCGACCTCGATGACGCCGCCAAGCGGCAGCTCGATTCGCTCACGGCGCCCGCGCCGGCGCCTGGCGGCGTGAAGGATCTGCGTTCGCTGCCGTGGTCGTCGATCGACAACACGGAGTCGCGCGATCTCGACCAGGTCGAAGTCGCCGAGTCGCTGCCGAGCGGCGACATCCGGTTGATCGTCGGCATCGCGGACGTCGACGCGCTCGTCGGCAAGGGCACGCCGCTCGATCAGCACGCGTACGCCAACTGCACGTCGGTGTACACGGGCGTCGCGGTGTTCCCGATGCTGCCGGAGAAGTTGTCCACCGATCTCACGTCGCTGAACGAGAACGAGGATCGGCTGTCGCTCGCGATCGAGACGGTGGTGAACGGCGACGGCGACGTCACCTCGTTCGACGTCTACCGGGCGATGACGCGCAACACGGCGCAGCTCGCCTATGACGACGTCGGAGAGTTTCTCGCGGGTGGCGCGCCGCCGAAGAAAGTCGCGAACAACACGACGCTGATCGACCAGCTTCGCCTGCAGCACGAGGCGTCGAAGCGGCTCAAGGCCGAGCGACTCCGCAACGGCGCGTTGGAGCTCGACACGATCGAGGCGACACCGGTCGCGAAGGACGGGCGGATCGTCGACCTCAAGGTGGTGCACAAGAACATGGCGCGCGACCTCATCGAGGATTTCATGATCGCGAGCAACGTGGCGATCGCGAAGTTTCTCGAGCGCCAGGGCCGTTCGGGGATTCGGCGCGTGGTGCGCGAGCCCGAGCGGTGGGGGCGCATCGTCGAGCTGGCGAAGGGCCTTGGGACGACGCTGCCGGCCGAGCCGGACTCGCTGGCGCTGGCGAAGTTTCTGGCGGCGCGCCGCCAGGCCGACCCGGACACATTTCCGGATCTCTCATTATCAATCGTTAAATTGATGGGCCCGGGAATCTACGCGCTCGATTTGCCGGGCAAGGATCCGGGCGGCCACTTCGGCCTGGCGACGCACGACTACTCGCACGCGACGGCGCCCAATCGCCGCTATGCGGATCTCGTCACGCAGCGCCTGGTGAAGGCGGCGCTCGCGAACGCACCGGCGCCGTACTCGAACGACGAGCTGGCAACGGTCGCCGAGCACTGCACCGAGCGCGAGGATGCGGAGAACAAGGTCGAGCGGACGGTGCGCAAGACGGCAGCGGCGGTGCTGTTGAGCGACGACGTCGGCCAGACGTTCGACGCGATCGTCACGGGCGCGAATCAGAAGGGCACGTTCGTGCGGACGATCAAGCCGCCGGCAGAGGGGATGGTGGTGAGCAACCACGCGGGGTTTGACGTCGGCGACAAGGTGCGGGTGAAGTTGGTGTCGACTGATCCGGACAGGGGGTACATCGATTTCGCGGGGGAGGGGCAGCGGTAGCTCGGCCGCGCTGCGCTCGAGGGGCTGGCGCGCCTGCGGCGCAGGGGATGACGCGCTTCGCGCGGGCAGCTGCGCGGTTGCGTTTCCTGGCACGTGTACATACATTTTATGGTGACGTATTTACACTGAGTGCGCCCATGACCAAAAAACACGCGAAGTCGAACAGGGTCGGCGAAGCGAAGGTCGCCAAAAGCTACCGCCTGGAGCCCGGCAAGATCGCGGCGGCGCGCAGCGCACTCGGCGCGCCCACCGATACGGCCGCCATTGAGATGGCGCTGGACATGGTCGTGTTCCGCAAAGAGCTGATGAACGGGACGGCGGCCATGCTCGGCGTCGAGATCGACGCGCCGTTCGACGGCTAGCGTTCGAGCATGGCACGACCGGGCCGGAAGTATGCGCTCGATACGAACATCTTCATTCGCGCCTTTCGCGACGAGAACGCCAACGCGAGGCTGCAGGCCTTTCACGCCGCGAATGCGCCCTTCGAGTACATGAGCGCCATCGTGGCGCAGGAGCTCCGCGCCGGTGCCACGCCGCACCACGCGCGCGAGCTTCAGCGTCATGTGCTCGAGCCGTTCGAGCGCCCCGGCCGCTTCTTCGCGCCGTCATACGACACGTGGAAGCAAGCCGGCGAAGTGCTCGCGTCACTCGTCGCCGAGAAGATCGTGGACTGGCGTCACGTTTCGCGAAGCTTTCTCAACGACGTCCTGCTCGCGGCGAGCTGCCGTGAAGCCGGTGTCGTGTTGATGACCGACAATGTCGCCGACTTTGAGCGAATTCAAAACGTGCTGAAGTTCAGCTTCGTGTCGCTTTGATAGCGCGGGCTGCTGCCCCCCGCGCGCAGCGCGCCATTCCCCGCGCGCAGCGCGCCATTCCCTGCGCGTAGCGCGCCATTCCCTGCGCGTAGCGCGCCATTGCTTGCGCCGCAGGCGCGCCATCCCCTGCGCCGCAGGCGCGCCAGCCCCTCGAGCGCAGCGCGGCCGAGTCACGGCTCCCTCCACTCCACGGAGTCTTCCTCGATCAACTCATCCGCCTCACGCGGCCCCCAACTTCCCGCCGCATAGGTCGGCATGCGCTTCGGCTTGTGCTCCTCCCAATACTTGATCAAGGGATCGACCACCCGCCACGCCGCCTCGACCTCATCACTCCGCGTGAACAACGTCGCCTCGCCGATCATCACGTCGAGCAGCAGCGTCTCGTACGCCGGCGCGGTCGTCTCGCCGAACGCCTCGGTGTAGTTGAACTCCATGTCCACCGGGGCGATCTCGATGTTCGACGTCAACGCCACCGCCGCGCCGGGCACCTTCACCTCGAAATTCAGCGCGACGCCTTCGTTCGGCTGCACGCGCATCACGAGCGTGTTCGGGCGCATCGTTTCGCTCGTCTGGTGGCCGAACATCAAATGCGGCGGCGTGCGAAACTGCACCGCGATCTCCGACACGCGCTTGGCCAGCCGTTTACCCGAGCGCAGATAGAACGGCACGCCGTTCCATCGCCAGTTGTCGATGAACAGCCGCACCGCCGCGAACGTGGGCACGATCGAATCTTTCGCGACGTCGCTTTCCTGCGCATACCCCGGGACATTCTGGCCATCCATCGTACCCGCCGTGTACTGCGCGCGCACGGTGTTTTCGGGAATGGCCTCCGGAGTCATCCACCGGATTGATTTGAGCACCTTCACCTTTTCGTCGCGCACCGAGTTAGCCGACATCTGCGCGGGCGGTTCCATCGCGGTGAGCGCGAGCAGCTGCAGGAGATGGTTCTGAAACATGTCGCGGACGACGCCTGCTTCCTCGTAATACTTGCCGCGCGTGCCCACGCCGACATCCTCCGCCGCCGTGATCTGCACGTGATGCACCCACTGCCGATTCCACACCGGCTCGAAGATCGAGTTCGCGAAGCGCAGCACCAACACGTTCTGCACCGTCTCCTTGCCGAGATAGTGGTCGATGCGAAATGTCTGATGCTCGGCGAACAGGCCCAGCACGAGATCGTTGAGCCGCTGCGCGCTCTCGAGGCTGCGGCCGAACGGCTTCTCGATGACGACGCGAATCCATGGGCGTGCGTCGGCCGTGCGCGAGCGCGGCGCCAACCCCGACGCCGACAGGCTGCGCACGATCGGCTCGAAGATGCTCGGCGGCACGGCGAGGTAGAACAGGCGGTTGCAATCCTCGCGCGGACGGCCTTTCTCGATGTCCTCGAGCTTCTTGGCGATCAATCCGTAGTCGTCGGGCTTCGTGAGATCCGCCGACACGAAGCGGAGCCGCGCGCAGAGATCCTGCCACAGCCCTTCGTCGACGCCGTGCAACTCGTCGGACTGCGCGAGCGCGTCGCGCATGTACTTTCGAAAATCATCATCGGTGGTGCAGCCGGCTTCGCGCGGGTCGCGACCGACGCCGAGCACGCAAAAATGCTCGTCGACGAGATGCTCCTTCATGAGCGAATAGATCGCCGGCAACAGCTTGCGGCGGCTCAAGTCGCCGAGCGCGCCGAAGATCACCATCGTGCACGGGTCGGCCTTGTCGCGCACCGACGCCGACGCCGATGCCGGCTGTGCTTGCGTCGTGGGACGCGCCGCGATGGTCGGTCCCGTCATGATTTCTTCACGGCGTGGCCGCCGAATTCGTTGCGCAGCGCGGCGATCACCTTTGCGCCGAACGAGTCGGTCTGCCGCGAGCGGAAGCGGGCCTGGAGCGACAGGGTGATGACCGGCGCCGGCACGTCGAGGTCGATCGCCTCCTGCACCGTCCAGCGACCCTCACCGGAGTCGGCGACCCAGCCTTTGATGTCGGAAAGCTTGGCGTCGTGCGCGAACGCACTTGCGGCGAGCTCGTTCAACCATGACCGCACGACGCTGCCGTACTGCCACACGTTGGCGATCTGCGTCAGGTCGAGATTGGGAAAGAGCTTCGACGCATTCAAGATCTCATATCCCTCGGCGTACGCTTGCAGCAAACCGTACTCGATGCCGTTGTGCACCATCTTCACGTAATGTCCGGCGCCGGTGGGGCCAACGTGCGCGTAGCCGTTCGCCGGCGCGAGCGCCGTGAAGATCGGCTCGCAATGCTTCACCGCCGTGTCAGTGCCGCCGACCATCAGGCAGTAGCCGTTCTCGAGGCCCCACACGCCGCCGCTCGTTCCCGAATCGACGAACGCGATGCCGGACTTCGCGAGCTCGTCGCCGCGGCGAATCGTGTCGTGAAAGTTCGAATTGCCGCCGTCGATGATGATGTCGCCGTTCGACAGGAGCGGCGCGAGCGCGTCGATCGTCTGCTGCGTCGGATCGCCGGCCGGCACCATGATCCACACGACGCGCGGGGTTTCGAGCTGCGCGACGACCTTCTTCAAGTCGTCCGCCGGCGACGCCCCGAGCTTCTGATACTTGCCCATCGCCTCGGCGCTTCGATCGTAGACCACGAGCTGATGCCCGTTGCGCATCAGCCGCTCGACCATGTTGCCGCCCATTCGCCCCAGTCCGATCATCGCGAGCTTCATTCTCGTTCCTCGTTTGTCGTCGTACGTCTCAGGTCTCAGCTCAACAATCCCAGCGCCTGCAGGTTCACGCGCAACTGCTCCGCCGACTGAAACTGGATGGTGTGCATGCCCATCGCCGCGGCGGGATTCAAATTCTGCTTTCGGTCGTCCACGAACACCACGCGCCGCGGATCGGCCTGTGCCATCGACACGGCGCGTGAATAAATCTCGAGCGTCGGTTTCCGAACGCCGAGCCAGCAGGACGAAAAGAAGACCGGAAAAATGTCGCGCAGGCCGAATTCGTCGATGCGATGCACGTTCAGCGCCTCGCTCTCGTTGTTGAGCGTCGCGAGACGTGCGTTGCCCGCCTGCGCGAGCTCGCGCGCCACGGCGATGCTTTGCGGCCACGGCTCGCTCTGCGCGAACATGAACGCCTTGAACTCCTCGCGCGAAAAATTCCGACCCTCGCAGAAGACCGTCACGTCGAGATACTCGTCGAGCGAGATCTCCCCGGCTTCGAGCGCGCCGACGGTTTCCTCGTGGCGGTACTGAAATTCGTCCTCCTCGGACGTCATCCCGAAACGCTCCAGCGCCGCCGATCGCTGCTCGCGATCCCAGCCGTTGCTGCCGAGGACGCCGCCGATGTCGAACAGCACCAGCTCGATGGGAGCCGTCATCCGATCAGCACCGCCCGCGCGGGCGCTCCGTCGAGCCCCGCGAGCCGGATTGGCAACACGCGAAGCTCGTACGGGCCCATGGCCGGGCCGGACAGGTCCAGCCCTTCGATGATCACGACGCCTTTCTCGAGGAGCGTGTGATGCGTGCGATGATGTCCCGAATGAAATTGCTCGACCGAGAAATAGTCCACGCCCACGAGCTTGACGCCAAGCGACACGAGATACGCCGCGCCGTCAGGCGCGAGGTACGTGTAGTCTTTCACGAATTCGCGGCCGCGAACGAATTGCGAGTTGCGCGTCTTGATGAGCACGCGTGTGTGTCCCTTGAGCTCGTGGCGCCGCAGCTCGGCTTCACCCACCGACATGACGTCGGCTTCCATCGCGATGACGACGGCGGGGCCCATCATCGCGTCGAGCGGCAATTGATCGATGGTGGCGCCGTTCTCGAACATGTGCTTCGGCGCATCGACGTGCGTCCCGGTGTGCGAGCCGAACGAGAGCGACGACACGTTCGAGCTGTCGCCCTTCGCGATCGACTGCTGCGGTTCGATGCGGATTTCGGGATTGCCGGGATACACAGCGCCGCCCGTCGCGATCGGCACCGAGATGTCATAGATCGTAGCCATCAGCCTCGTGTCTCCAGAATAGCGTCCGGAATTCCATAGCCCACATTGTCGCGGACGCATTGCGCCACCCGGCGCCGCGTCTCGTCTTGCGGCGATTGCAGCGATACGCGCGCCGCACGGAAGCGCCGGCCCGACTCCACCACGAACAGATCGCACAGGTCGAGCTCCGCGTCCGCGCGCGGGGCGCCGATCTCGTCGATCAACTTCTGCGTTCGCGCGAGCACGCACGCCGTGGCGAAGAGCTCGATCGCCATGTCCGACAACCGCTCCAGCTCCTGCTGCCGGTCGACGACGTCGCGCCGGTACTCGCGAATGATGCGTTGCGTCGCCGCCTGCAGGTCGGCGACGTGCTTCTCGAGGAATTCCTTGTGCTTCGCCAACCGCTCGTGCAGGTGAACGTCGAGCGTTGGCGTCGCGCCGAGTGCGCTGCGCAAACGTGAGGCCGCGAAGCCGCTGATCAAGCCAAGATTCTTTAGCGGCCGCCTGAGCGCCGAGCCGACTTCCTTCAACTGCTCGGCGGGGCCCTGAATGCCGTTGAGCGCGATGAAGAGCCGCAGAATCTCGTTCGTGCCTTCGAAGATGCGATTGATGCGCGCGTCGCGCAGGAGTCGCTCGTACGGATACGGCTTCACGAAACCGCGGCCCCCGGCCAATTGCACCATTTCATCCGCGGCCCGCCACAGCATTTCGCTCGCGAACACCTTGCAGCACGCCGCCTCGAGCGCGAAGTCGCTGTCCGGCCTGGACGCAAGATCCGCGAGCTCGCCGAGCATTGCGTCCGACGCGTACACGTCGGACGCGGTGCGCGCGAGCTTGCGTTGAGTAATCTCGAATTCCACGATCGGCTTGCCGAACTGCACGCGCGATTCGGTGAACCTGGCCATCTCACCAAGCAGCTCTTTCGTGCCGGCGGTGCAGCCGGCGGCGAGCGTCAGCCGTCCGCCGTTCAGCACGTGCACGGCGACAGCGAAGCCTTTTCCCACGGTTCCGAGAACGTGATCGCCCGGCACCTGGAGATCGGTGTATTGCAGCTCCGCCTGCGTCGAACCGCGAATGCCGAGCTTTCGTACGGTGCTGACGACCTCGAAGCCCGGCATGTCCGGGCGAATGATGAACGCCGTCGGCCGCTGCACGTGCTCGCCGCGGCGTTCGGCCGGCGTTTGCGCGAACGTCGTGATCACGCCCGCGCGATGCCCGTTGCCAATCCACTGTTTCCGGCCGTTCAGAATCCAGTGCGAGCCGTCGTCACTGAGATGCGCGGTCGTCTTGATGTTCTGCGCGTCCGAACCGATGTCGGGCTCCGTCAGCGCGTACGCGGCGAGCGTCTCGCCCCGCGCGAGCATCGGCAGGTATCGCTCCTTTTGCGCCGGCGATCCAAACAGCACGATCGCCTTGGAGCCGAGCCCGCAGTGCACGCCGATCAGCACGGCGAGCGACGGATCGAGGCGCGACACCTCGCCGAACACACGCGCGTAGCCGGTCGACGAGAGCCCTACCCCGCCGAATTCGGTAGGGATCGTCAAGCCCAGCAGCCCGTGCTCGGCGAGTGCGTGAATGGTCGGTTCCGGAATAGTCTCTTCTTCGTCGAACCGGGCCGAATCGATCAAGCCCTCGGCGCGCATTTGGTGGAGCGCGCGGATCAGCCGTCGAACGGTCTGCGCCTCGAATCGGTTGGAGACGTCCAGTGCCGGGGGGTAGGGGAAGAGCAGCTCGTCGTGCAGGGCACCGGAAAAGACGCCACGGACAAATGAGGGCATTTGTCAAACCTACCGGGTCCCGGGCGCCTCGAAAGGAATCAGTAAAGCCCCATTTTGGCTCTGGCCCCCGTCCTTACAACTGACTGTATTAGACAGTATGCGCCGCTCTCCCCGGCTCGTTGGTACGGTCGCCCTGCTGATACTCGCACTGGTCGTGTGCGCGGTATTGGCGTATCAGGCGTGGGATGCCGGCCGGTCTCAGCAGCGCACGGCGGACAGCGCGATCCGGGACTACGCGAAGATTGCCGATTGGCAGCTGGTTCAGCAGTCGAAGTACGCGCTCGAGAGCCAGATCATCGTCTCGCTTTTCTCCCCCGCCTCGCGCGTGAACCCCGACTCGCTCCCCGAGACGGTGGTGTCGCCCGCGCAGGTGGAGGACGCGGCGCATCGCATCGCCGGATTCTGCACGTGCCTGTCGGGCGTTCGGTACTTCTTTCGCTACGACTGGCGCGACGGCACGCTGCGCACGACCGACACCGACCTGTCCGACGCCGACCTGGGCTGGGCGCGCGATACGATCGTCTCGTTCGTGAAGACGATGCCGCCGCCGGATCGCGGCATCATGACGTTTGGCTCGCCCGACGGCCGCAGCGGTCCGATCAAGAACCTGGCGGTCATCCTCACGAACGACTCGTACGCGATGGTCGTGGGCGAACGAAACGGCAAACAGGTACTGCTGGTGTTCGTCGTCGTGCGCGACGCGGACAGCGAGCAACCGGTGGTGCTGTACGGCTACGCCACCGATCCGTGGTCGTTCATCGCGCCGCTCCTCGACACGATTCGCGGCACCAACGGCGGCCGCAGCACGCTGCTCGCCGAATCGGTGGTGCACGGACTCCAGGCCGATTCGATTCTCGCCATCTCTGTCACGAGCCTTAGCGGCAAAGAGATCTACAAATCGGGCTGGGGCGCGCCACGCTACAGCGCGCTCGACACGATCGAGGCGAACTACGGCCGCTTGATCATGCGCGTCAGCGTGAACCCGAAGTTCGCCGGCCAGCTGCTGGTCGGCGGTATGCCGGGGACGCGCCTTCCGCTGCTGATCACACTGTTCGTGATCGCCGCGGGTCTGTTGACGATGTCGCTGCTGCAGCTGCGCCGGCAGCAGGAGCTGGCGCGCCTGCGCACGGAGTTCGTGTCGGGCGTGTCGCACGAGCTGCGCACACCGCTCGCGCAGATTCGGTGGTTCGCCGAGCTGCTGCACATGAACAAGCTGCGGACCGAGGAAGAGCGGGCGCGATCCGCGGGCATCATCGATCAGGAAGCGCGGCGCCTGACGTATCTCGTCGAGAACGTGCTCAACTTCTCGCGCGCGGAGAAGGGCACGAATCGCGTGTCGCTGGCGCCGGCGGATCTCGATCACGAAATCAGCGAGGCGCTCGAGTTGTTCGCGCCGCTCGCGCGTGCGCGAAAGATGACCGTCGAGCCGCGTCTCGACGCGAGCGCGGTGGTCATGCTCGATCGCGATGCGCTGCGCCAGGTGCTTCTCAACCTGCTCGACAACGCCGTGAAGTACGGCCCGTCCGGCCAGACGATCGTCGTTGGTTCGACGATCTCCGGCGATCGCGTGCGGATTTGGGTCGAGGATCAGGGCCCCGGCATTCCGCACGAGCACCGGCACCAGGTGTGGGAGCCGTACGTGCGTCTCACGCGCGAAGCCGAAGCCACGACGGGCGGAAGCGGCATCGGTCTGTCCGTTGTTCGAGAATTGGTATCGCTCCACGGCGGCCGCACGCGCGTGGAAGGAGCGCCTGGCGGTGGTGCACGCATCGTCATCGAGCTGCCGCTGGCGCAAACCGACGGCTCAACGTCTTCAACTCCCCCGGGCGACGCATCGCCCAATCCCGAGTCTCCCGTGCAACTCAAGGCGGTCCCATGACGTACTCGACTCTTGCCAACTCCCAGTATTCCGCGACCGACACTCTTCCCCTGACCATGGCCCGCATTCTCATCGTCGAAGACAACCCAGACCTGGCATACGGACTACGCACCGGACTCGAGATCGAAGGCTACGACGTCCAGATCGCGGAGGACGGCGAAACCGGACTCGAGCGTGCGCGGTCGTGGCGGCCGGACCTGATGATGCTCGACCTGATGCTGCCGGGGATGGACGGCTATCGCGTGCTCAAGACGCTGCGCGAAGGCGGAGCAGATATGCCGGTCCTCATTCTGACCGCCCGCGGCGAAGAGGCCGACAAGGTCCTTGGCTTCCGTCTGGGAGCAGATGATTACGTCACCAAGCCCTGTGGAGTGCTCGAATTGCTCGCACGCGTGGGCGCACTGCTGCGTCGCTCGCGTCTCGCCGACCAGCGAAATGTGACGCCGGACACATTGGAGCGATTCGGAAGCGTGGAAATCAATCCGGCATCGCGCACTGTCACGAAAGAGGGCACTCCAGTTGCACTGAGCCCTAAAGAGTTCGATCTATTATTGGCGCTGGTGCGGCGCCGTGGTGCCGTGGCGTCACGCGTCGAGCTGCTGCGAGAGGTGTGGGGACATCGCGTCGAGGTGATGACGCGAACGGTGGACATCCACATCGCCGAGCTGCGGCGCAAGTTGGAGGACGATCCGTCTCAACCGCGGCACATCCTGACCGTGTGGAAGGCGGGCTATCGATTGGAACCATGACTATGAACGAATCCCGCAGCCTGCGATCGCACATTCTGGCAACCCCGCGACTTCTCGTTGTGGGGTTGCTGTTTTTCACCGCGTGTCATCACCAGCCGTCGGCGCCGGTGCCGGCGCCGGCCAAGCCGACACCGAAGCGCGAACCGGTGCCGGGAATCGCGAGCGCGTCGTCGCTCATTCAAGCGATGCGCGAGAAGTATCCGTCGTGGTATCGGACGGTGAGCTTCTCGCAAAAAACGACGATCAATCCGCCGAGCGGCGGCGAGATCGTGCAGTCGTGGTACGAGGCGGCGAAGCTGCCGGGCCGGCTTCGCATCGATACCGACGCGGCGTCGAAGAGCGGAACGCTGTTCGCGGGCGACAGCGTGTACTCCTTCTCGTCGGGCAAACTCACGCGGACATCCGCCGATCTGAACGAGCTGCTGGTGCTCGGCTTCGACGTCTACACACAGCCGGCGTCGCGTACGGAGGCCCAGCTCAGGTCGCGCGGCTTCGATCTCTCGCGCTTTCACGAGGGAACTTGGGACGGGAAACGGATCTACGTCGTCGGGGCGATGCGCGGCGACACGACGTCGAAGCAGTTCTGGGTGGACGCCGAGCGTCTGGTCTTCCTGCGTCTGATCGAGAACTCGGCGCTGGGCCGCAACGACATTCGTTTCGAGGAGTACCGGCCGATCGGAAACGGTTGGATTGCCGAGCGGGTGGAGCAGATCGTCAACGGCAAGCGGCGGCTGCTGGAGGAGTACTCGAACGTCCGCGTGGGCGAGCCGCTGCCGGACGCCTTGTTCGAGCCGCGCTCCTGGGCGACGGCGCCGCGTTCGGGGGGCGGATCGCGCGTTAATTAGTATACTCTAATACTCTGCGCCACCCATCTGTTTGCGCGGCGTGACGCTGCCCTTGCCCGCGCGTCAGGATACCGGTATTACACTTCGCTGAATGCCGACTGGGAACGTGCAGGCGATCGCGTTGATCGCGGTCGGGCTGGCGGTCGTCGCCGCGACACTGGCGATGTTCGTCCGCAAAATCATCCGCCAATCCGTCGAGCTCGAGCGCGCCAACATCGAGCTCGCGGAAGCTGTCAGCGCGGCCGAGGTCAGCCGCGCGCGCGCTGAAGCAGAGGCAGGCCACAAGGCCCGTCTGGCCGCGCTGCTCGACGCCGCGCTCACGAGCGCGCCCATCGGCCTGGGCTTCTTCGACCGGCAGCTCCGCTTTCTGCGCGTCAATCGCACGCTCGCCGAGATCAACGGCCGCGCGATCGAGGATCACATCGGCGCGACCATCCGCGAGATCGATCCGCGACTCGCCGAAAAGGTCGAGCCGCAGTTGCGCCGCGTGCTCGCCACGCGGAAGCCCGTGACCAACGTGGAATTCGCCGCGACCACCCCCGGCGCGCCTGGCGAGATGCGCAACTGGCTGTCGAGCTACTACCCGATCATGACGGACAACGGTGAGCTGTTCGGCGTCGGCGTCGCGGTCACCGATCTCACCGAAGTGAAGAAGCTCGAGGAGCAGCTGGTACAGGCGCAGAAGATGGAGGCCGTTGGCCGGCTGGCCGGCGGTGTCGCGCATGACTTCAACAACCTCCTCACCGTCATCAACAGCTACGCCGAGCTGATTCTGTTCGACCCCGAGATGTCGAAGGGGCGCGAGGAGATCGAAGAGATTCGCGGCGCCGCGGCGCGGGCGGCCAAGCTCACGCGGCAGCTGCTGGCGTTCAGCCGGCGGCAGGCGATGGAGCCGCGCATCGTCAATCCGAACGATGTGCTGCGCGGCGTCGAGGTGCTGTTGCGGCGTTTGATCGACGGCAACATCACGATGGTCACGGATCTGTCGCCCGAGACGCCGCTCATTCGCGTCGACCCGGGTCAGCTCGAGCAGGTTGTGATGAACCTCGCGATCAATGCCGCGGACGCCATGCCGGACGGCGGCACGCTCGGCATCGTGACGGACAGCCGTGCGATGCCCGAGGAGGTGCTGCGCCGGCACGCGGAAGTGAAGCCGGGTCTCTATGCGACGATCGAGGTCGGCGACACGGGCCACGGCATGAGCGCACAGACGATCGCGCAGATCTTCGAGCCCTTTTTCACGACGAAAGAGCCGGGACGAGGAACGGGGCTGGGACTCTCCACGGTGTACGGCATCGTGAAGCAGTCGGAGGGGCACATCGACGTGCAGAGCACGCCGGAAGTGGGGACGGTGTTTACGGTGTATTTGCCGGCGGTGGGTGATCTGGGGTAGAGCGTGCCTGTCATTCCGAGCGCGCTTGTCATTCCGAGCCTGCTTGTCATTCCGAGCCTGCTTGTCATTCCGAGCGCAGCGAGGAATCTTCTGTCCCGGTAGAGAGACTGGCCGCTCTACCCCCACGCAAGATTCCTCGCTTCGCTCGGAATGACTATGCGAAAATTTGTTCTCCTGGCTCTGCTTGCCGCGTCCACCTCACCAGCCCAGGAACTCAAAGGCTCGGGCACCGTCGTCCTTCACGCCGCTCGCGTCATCGACGGCAGCGGAGCGGCACCGATCGCCAATGGCGTCGTGGTCGTCACCGACGACAAGATCGTCGCGGTCGGGCGGCAAGGGGCGGTCACCATTCCCGCCGGCGCGCGCACCATCGAGCTTGGCGACGCGACACTGCTGCCCGGCTTCATCGACGCGCACACGCACATCATCGGGCGCGAGCTCAAGGACCCCGAGTCGAACGACGCACCGGTGCGCGACTACGACGGCACCGGCGCGATCATCGGCGTCGCCAACGCGCAGAAGACGTTGATGGCCGGCTTCACGACGATTCGCAACGTCGGCGCGCCGAACTTCGACGACATGGCGCTGCGCAAAGTGATCGGCGAAGGATTCGTCATCGGTCCCCGCATGGAAAACGCCGGGCACGCCATCGGCATCACCGGCGGACATTGCGACGAGAACGGCTACAAGCCCGGCCTCATGGACGGCAATCCACAAATCGGCGTCGCCGACGGTGTCGACCAGATTCGCGCCGCCGTGCGCTATCAGGCGAAGTACGGCGCCGACGTGATCAAGATGTGCGCGACAGGCGGCGTGCTCTCCGAGGGCGACGCGGTCGGCGTCCAGCAGTACACCTACGAGGAGATGAAAGCGCTCGTCGACGAAGCGACGAAGCTGGAGCGCAAAGTCGCCGCGCACGCGCACGGTACCGAAGGCATCAAGACGGCGGTGCGCGCGGGCGTCGCGTCGATCGAGCACGGCTCCTTTCTCGACGACGAAGGCGCGAAGATGATGGCGCAGCGCGGCACGTTCCTCGTGCCCACACTCAGCGCGGGCGAAACAGTGGAGAAGGCCGCGCACAGCGGCGTACTCACCGGCTTGCGCGCGCAGAAGGCGCTCGCCGCGGCGTCAGCGATGCGGAACGCGGTCAAGATCGCGGTGCGCGACGGCGTTCCCATCGCGCTCGGGACCGACGCCGGTGTCGGCTCGCACGGCACGAACGGTCACGAGTTTACGCTGATGGTCGAGTGGGGCGGGATGACGCCGATGCAATCGATCGTCGCCGGCACGTCGAACGGTGCCAAGCTGCTCGGCTGGAGCGATCGCATCGGCACGCTCGCGAGCGGCAAGCTGGCCGACGTCGTCGCGGTCCCCGGCGATCCGCTCCAGGACATTCACGTGATGGAGAAGCCGTCGTTCGTCATGAAGAACGGGTACGTGTACAAGAGCAGCTCAGTGACGCCGGTGCTGCCGTAAACACGTAAGTCAAACCTTGCCACGGACGTGACTTCGGACGGACACGGACCGGCACGGAGCTACGTCAACCTTCTAAACGAACAGCCCCATCCGCTTCATCAACTCCGCGAACCGCGGCTCCTTCCTGAGCGGATCGAAACTCGACCGCACGTTCGCCCAGATCAGATCACTGGCGCGAACGTCGGCCGCGGCCTCGAGGAACCCGAGCGCACGATCGAACTCGCCGAGTGCGACGGGAATCGGCGCAAGGTGCGTCGGCGAGGTGTACGTCTCCGCGGCGCGACGCTCGAGCCCAGTCTGAATGCCGCGCGCGCGATCGTGCTCGCCCGCGAGCGCGAGCATGTAGCCGAATGACGCCAACGTCTCCGTGCTGGCGCCCGACAATTCCACCGAGCGCTCGGCATTCATGCGGGCCGCGTCGAAGTCGAGCAGATGCGTGTAGGCGCGTCCGAGGAAGAAGTACGCGGGCGCGAACGCCGGATCGAGCTCCAGCGCCGACTTCGCCGCCTCCACCGCCTCCTTGTACTCGCGCGCATAGAGCAGCACGCTGCTCAGCGTCACGCGCAACACCGGCGACAGCGGATCCATCTTGAGCGCCGTGCGAATGGCGCTCACCGCATCCGCGAACTTGTGCCGGGGCGTGAGCACCGCCGTCGCCAAACCCTGGTGCGCCGACGGCAGCTGAGGATTGAGCGAGATCGCCTGGCGAAAGGCCTGACCCGCCGCGGTGAAGTTCCAGTCGTAATGCGCGAGCACGTGGCCGAGCGCCACCCGCGCTTCGGCCAGTGCGGGATCGATCGCGAGCGCCGCCTCGGCGGCGACGCGTGCCTTGGGCATGGCCTCGCCCGGCGCCGCCGCGCCGTATACGGCGAGCGACACCCAGACGTCGGCAATCGCGGCGTGCGCCGGTGCATACGTCGGATCGGCGGCGATCACCTGCTCGAAGCAGTCGAGCGCCTTCCGCATGCTGGTGCTCGTCCGCTGATTCCAGAACGCGCGTCCGCGCAGGAAAATGTCGTAGGCATCGATGCGGGTCGCCGCCGGTGTCGGCGCCGGAGCGGGCGTATCGCCGACGAGCGTGGCGTTGAGCGCCGTCGCGATCGACTCGCCGATCTCGTCCTGAATCGCGAACACGTCGGCGAGCGTCCGATCGTAGCGCTCGGACCAGATCTGGAATCCGTCGCGCGTATCCACCAGGCGCGCGGTGACACGCAATCGATCGGTCGCCCGCCGCACGCTGCCGAGCAGCACGTTCAGCACGCCGAGCCGGCTGCCGATCAGACGCACGTCGTCTTGATGCTTCTTGAATGAGAATGCTGATGCGCGCGCGCACACGCGAATGGTGCGGCGGCGCGAGAGCAACGTCAGGATCTCTTCGGTGATGCCGTCGGAGAGATACTCGTTGTCGGGATCGCCGCTGAGATTGTCGAACGGCAGCACGGCGAGCGACGGAAGGACCTCCGTCTCCTCGACGGAGCGCGGTGCGCTGGTCGCGAACGCGCTGGCGCGCATGGCGCCCTGCAATGCTTCCTCGAAGTCGGCGGCCGTCGCGAAGCGATCGTCGGGCTCGAGCGACAGCGACTGCGTGATGACGCGCTCGAGCTCCTCGGGAACGTCGGGTCGCTTGTCGCGCGCCAGCGGCGGAACGCCCGAAAAGCGTCGGGCCAACACCGCTTGCGCATTCGTTCCGCCGAATGCGCGCTCGCCGGTCAGCATCTCGTAGAGCACCGCGCCCAGACTGAAGATGTCGCTGCGGGCGTCGATGAACTGTTCGCCGAGCGCCTGCTCGGGGCTCATGTACGCGATGGTACCGATCGCCATGCCGGTTTGCGTGCGATCGTCCTCGGTGGTCGACGACGAGATGGCCTTGGCGACGCCGAAGTCCGCGACGAACGCATGACGGCCGGCGAGCATGATGTTCGCCGGCTTCACGTCGCGATGAATGATGCCTTGGGCGTGCGCATATCCCAGCGCATCCGATACCTGGGTCGCGATGCGCACCGCGTCCTCGATCGGCAGCCGGCCCTCGCGGTCGAGGCGATCGCCCAGTGATTCGCCGACGACCAGCGGCATGACGTAGAACGGTGTGTCGAGCACGTTGCCCGAATCGAGCAGGGGCAGAATGTGCGGATGCGACAGACGCGCCGTCAGGCGAATCTCACGCACGAACCGCTCGGCAACACCATGCTCGGCGAATGCCGACCGCAGCAGCTTGAGCGCAACGTGCCGCTTGTGCTTGTGGTCGAGCGCGAGATAGACGGTGGCCATGCCACCTTCACCGATCTCCCGTTCCAGCGCGTACGTTTCGGCGAGCGCGTCGCGGTATTCGTCGAATGTGTGAATCAAGCGATGGGCGATGGGCGATGGGCGGTGGGCGCTGGGCGGTTGCGCGTTGGACGCAGGGTGTCCGAACCTCAGCGCCCTACGAAGTTCTCGCCCGTCTACCACGAGCGCAATGTATGTCGCGACACTCGCGCGCGTGTGCGCGAGGGGATATGTTCGCAGCATCGGGCGTCACGCGGCGGCGAGGGCTTCCGCCGTCCGCCCATCGCCCAACGCCCACCGCCCATCGCCAATGCAGTGCCCTGCCTGCCGCGCGGAAATGCCCGCCGGCATGAAGTTCTGCGGAAACTGTGGCGCCGCCCTGCCGCAGGAGTCGTCCGACTCCTCCGCGGAACGGCGGCAGCTCACCGTCGTGTTCGTCGACCTCGTCGGATCGACCGCGCTCTCGGAGTCGCTCGACCCCGAAGAATTGCGTGACCTGTACACTAATTATCAGTCGGAGTGCGCCCGGATCATTCGGCGCTACGACGGCCATGTCGCGCAGTACCTGGGCGACGGGATCCTGGCCTACTTTGGCTACCCGATCGCGCGCGAAGACAACGCTGCTCGGGCCGTGCACTCGGGCCTCGAGATTCTCGAGGCGATGTCGAAGGTCGACGTCAACGGGCAGCGGCCGCACGTCCGCGTCGGGATTCACACGGGCCTGGTCGTCGTCGGCGACGTTGGCAGCGGCGAGAAGCGCGAGCAGCTCGCATTGGGCGAGACACCGAACATCGCGGCGCGCATTCAGGGCGAAGCGCAGCCCGACACGGTGTTCGTGAGCGAGCCGACGCGCCGCCTGATCTCCGGCCACTTCAAGGTCGAGGACCTGGGCGAGCGCGCTCTCAAGGGCATCACGAAGCCGATGCGCGTCTTCCGCGTCATCCGCGCGAACGACAGCACCACGCGCTTCGCGGCCGTTTCCGCCGGCGGCATGGCGCCCTTCGTCGGCCGCGAGCACGAGCTCGAGAGCGTTCGCTCGCGGTGGCAGCAGTCGAAAAATGGCGCGGGCCAAACGCTGATTCTGCGCGCCGAAGCCGGCATGGGGAAATCGCGCCTTGCCGGTGCCGCGAAAGAGTTTGCCGCGACGGGTCCGCACGAGCTGTTCGAGGCGCAGTGTTCGCCGTATCACGCCGGCAGTGCGCTGTATCCAATCGTCGACATGCTTGCGCGCCGGCTGCTGTTCGAGAGCGCGGGCTCGCCCGAGGCGAAGCTTGCGGCGCTCGACGCGTTCCTGGCCGGCCGGCGCATCAATACGGCCGAAGCGATGCCACTCGTTGCTCCGCTGTTCGGGTTGCAGACCGAAGGACGCTACGCGCCGAGTGATCTGCCGGCGGAGAGACACCGCAAACGCACGCTCGACATGCTCGCCGACCTATTGCTGCGCTCGGGATCGGCGGATCCCGTGCTGGTGCTGATCGAGGATCTGCACTGGGCAGATCCGTCGACGATGGAACTGCTCGGCCTCGTGATCTCGCGCCAGGCGATGTCGCGCGCGATGGTGGTCTGCACCACGCGCCCTGAAGGTGTCGTGGCGCGAAGCTCGGCGCCGAACGTCACCGAGATCGTGCTGCAGGCGCTGGCGCGACAGGATACGCAGGCGCTCATCGCGGGCGTCGTCGGACGGAAGCCGCTGCCACAGGCGCTGACGCGCGAGATCGTCGATCGCACGGCGGGTGTCCCGCTCTTCGTCGAAGCGGTCGTGCGCACGATCGTCGAGTCGGGCGTGCTGCGCGAGCTCGAGGATCGCTACGAGCTGATCGGACCGATGCCGGCCGGACTCATTCCGGCCACGGTTCACGATTCTCTCATGGCCCGCATCGACCGACTTCGCGCGGATAAATCGGTCGCGCAGCTCGCGTCGACGATCGGCCGCGAGTTCACTTTCGAGCTTCTCCAGCACGTCTCGGGACGCGACGAAGAGTCGCTGCGCCGCGCGCTCGAGCACATCACGGAGCTCGATCTGATCTCACGGGTGGGGATTCCGCCGCGCGCGACGTACACGTTCAAGCACGCGCTCATGCAGGACGCAGCGTACGAGTCGCTGCTGCGCAAGACCAGACAGGAATACCACGGGCGCATCGCGACCGCGTTGCTCGAGCATTTCCCCGAGACGGCGGAGACGAAGCCGGAATTGCTGGCTCGGCACTTCGAGGGCGCGGGGCACACCTCGGACGCAATCGACTACTGGATGAAGGCGGGTTTCCAGGCGCAGGAGCGTTCGGCGGTCGAGGAGTGCGTGGGCCACCTGCGCAAAGCGATCGCCCTGCTCTCGACGCTCCCGGAAGACGATCCCGATCGTATTCAAAAGGAAATGAACGCGCAGCTCGCGCTCGCGCCGGCACTGATGGCCACGCGCGGCTGGGGCGCGCGCGAAGTCGAGATCGCGTGCAATCGCGCGCGCGACTTGTGCGAGCGCGCGAACAACGGCCAGGGTTTGCTCGCCGCGCTGTGGGGCTTGTGGACGGTGCTCTTCGTTCGCGGCGAGCACGGGCGCGCGCTGGCCGAGGCGAAGACGGTGCTGGACATCGCGCTGGCGACCGACGTGAAGATCTTGCACGTCGCGGCGCGCCACGGCATCGGCTACACGCACTTCTTCCGCGGCGAGTTCGAGGAAGCGCGCTTTCACGCCGAGAAGGCGTTAGAGATCTTTGATCTGGAGCAGGAGAAGGAGCTCGTGCGGGTGTTCCAGATTCCGTCGACCGTCTGCTGTCTGGCATTTCTGACGATGAGCCTGCGGCTGACGGGCCACATCGATCAAGCGGCGAAGCGGCTGCGCGAGCTCGAGGACCTGGTGCAGGCGCTGGCCAATCCCGCGTGCACCAGCGTGGGCCTCGGCATCGCGATGTATTTCTACCTGGACACACGCGACGTTCCGACGGTGGCCGCGAAAGCGGATCAAGGCTATTCGCTGTCAGTGCAGAAGGGATTTGCGTTCTGGGCCGACACCATGCGCGTGTACAGCGGCTGGGCCGAGGCGATGCAGGGCGACGCGTCCGCCGCCGTGCCGCGCATTCGCTCGGCGATCGACGACTTCGTCAACAACGAGTCGGGCATCTACGTGCCGACGATGTACATGATGGTCGCCGACGCGCTGCGCGCCGCCGGCGACCCCGAAGCCGCGTTGGATTCTCTGCGGACCGCGCTCCGTATCGCGGGCGAGCAGGACGAGCTCTACTACACCGCCGAATTCCACCGCAACATTGGTGAGATCGAGCTGGGGCTCGGCAACACGGAGCACGCCGAACGGAGCTTCCGCGCGGCGATCGACATCGCGCGCGGACAGGGCGCCCGATTGCTCGAGTTGCGTGCGGCGCTGCTGCTCGCTCGCATGCTGGCCAACGCCGGCGAGCGCGACGAAGCCCGTGCGTTGCTCGAGCCGCTCGACGCGTGGTTCACCGAAGGCCGCGACAGTCCGGAGCTGCGCGACCTGCGCACGACGCTGGACGCGTTGGTCGCCGGCGACTCCGTCTCCATGCCCGCCTGACGGTGACGGCGACGATGGCGGCCGGCGCACGATGAGTCGGTACGACATCGTCGTCTTCGGAGCGACGGGCTCCGCGGGGCGCGCCATCGCTTCGTATCTCGACCGCGTTGCGGCCGCGAACGGAATTCGTTGGGCGGTCGCGGGAAGGAACGCATCCGCGCTCGACGCGCTCCGTCGCTCGCTGCGCACGAAGCCCGGCGCCATCGTCGCTGATGCGCTCGACGACGCCGCCGTCCGCCGCATGGTCGGCGAGACTCGCGTCCTCCTCGCCGCGCTCGGTCCGTTTGTCCTCTACGGCGAGCCGGCGCTTCGCGCGTGCGCGGAAGCGGGCGTGGACTACGTCGACATCACCGGCGAGACGGCGCACGTCCGCCGAATGATCGACCGCTACCACGCGCGCGCCGAACACTCGGGCGCACGCATCGTCCCGCTCTGCGGCTTCGACTCCGTTCCGTCGGACCTTGGCGCGTTCCTGCTCGCGGAGCACGGTCGGGCACGCGGCGCCGAGTTGCGACAGGTGAAAGGCTATTTCCAGTATGCGGGCGGCTACAACGCCGGCACCGCGGCCTCGACGCGCGAGCTGTGGCGCCGGCCAGCCGATCTTCAGGCTATGAGAGATCCGATATTATTGAATCCTCATGAAACACAAACGGATGCCGAGCGGGCGGGGAACGCCGATCCGGCAGGCCCGATCGCCGATCAGGACCTCGGCCGATGGGTCGCCCCCTTCTTCATGGCGCCGATCAATACGCGCGTGGTTCGCCGCAGCGCCGCGCTGTTTCGCGAGTGGGGGGAACCGTACGGCGCCGGATTCCGGTATCAGGAATACTGGGACACGAATTCGCCGCTCGGATTCGTCGCGGCATCGGCCGCGTCGATGGGAATGGCGGCGTATCAGCTGATGGCCCGTCAGCCGGGCGCGGCCGATTGGATTGCGCCGTTCGCGCGCGGGGCCTTTCCCGACGCCATGCGCCCCGCCAATCCGTATTTCCGCGCGCAGTTCGTCGGCAAGTACGACGATGGCACGAGCACGTGGGCCGAGGTGGCCGATCGGGGCGATCCCGCGACGGACGTCACCGCGAAGATCGTCTCCGAAGCCGCGCTCGCGCTCGCCGATGATGGCGCGGATCGCACGAGCACGCGGCGCGCCGGCATTCTCACACCCGCGACCGCGCTCGGCTTACGCCTGGTCAGTCGGTTGCGGAATGCCGGTGTTGGGATGCGGTGCCCCGCCTGCCGCGTCTGAATCGTGATCGTGTCCCCACGACTGATTTGCCGGCTCGCCCGCATACCAATCTTCGTCCCACGACTGCGGTAGCGGAAACACGCGGTCCGCTTCCGTGCCCGCGGCGGTGCGCGTGACGACGAACTCCGGCTTCTGCGCGTCGCGACTGAGCACGTCGAGCACGACGTTGCGCCAATAGAGATACCGATCGCGCGCGAGAGCGATCGCTTCGCGCAGCAGATCGCCTTCCTTCCACATCAGCAGCACGATCTGCCACCACTTGGCGAGATCGTCGCCCGCCGCGTCGATCATCGCGCTCAGCGGAGCGAAGTGCGCGTTCAATTCGTGCAGGCGCGGCTGTGACGGCACGGACTCCAGGCGAACGAACGCCTTCAGCTTCGCCGCGGCGCCGACGGCGTCGTTTTCCATGGCGACGAGACCGTCCAGCATGCTGCGCGCGGCGTCGTGCGCCTCCGCGATCTTCGGTTGATCGTCCGGCGAGTGCGTCGTCTGGAACTTGTCGATCTGTTTGCCGAGTCGAAACAGGTTCTCCCAACCGGATTCGATCGTCGTGCGAAGATCGACGATCGGCTCGAGCGCTTTGAGCAACGCCAAGCGATCGTCCGCCGGCTCCTTGCCCGGCGCCGACTTGGAGTTGTCGACGATCTGCTGCAGGACCGCGAGCTCCTGATGCGCGAGATACACGCCTTCCATGCCGACCGTATCCTGCTCGAGCTTTTGGCGAAGCTCGGTGCGGCGGCGCAGCCAGCGTGCTTTTCGGTTCCAGTTTCCCCACTCGCCCGAAAGAATCGACTCGATCACGGCTTGCGGATCGATCGCGCGCACCGCGGCGCGTGCTTCGTCGACGGTGAGATTCTGGCCGGCGCCCGAGTACGTGTGTGTGCGCCATTGAATCGCCGCGTCGGCGAGCCGGCGTGGATCAGCGTGATCCTGGAGCCATGTTGCACCGACGCCCACGCCGGGCGTCGTAGACGTTCCGTCGAAATACGACTTCGCCGGCATCGCCGTGCCGGGTTGATCGGGGTCCTGTGGCTCGCGCTTCGGCAAATGCCACTGGTCATCGGCCGCGCGATGCAGCATCAACTCACCTAAGGCTTCCGACATCGATACACGCATCCAGAATGGCCGCACCGGCTGCACCATGTACGTCACGCCGCCCTTGCCGTCGACCGGACGCGCCACGAGTCCGAGCAGCGAGACGAGCGGCTGGGTCGGATATTCATGAATGCGAATGCGGAGCGGAGCTTCGATCTCGCGCAGGTCGAGAATTTCATCGAGTGTACGGTGCACTCGAACGATCGACTGATAGCACGAGCGATCGGCGTCTCGAATGTCGCGGAATTGTTTGAGCGTGTAGATCGAGAAGGGGACGCGATTGCCGAGCAGCTCGAGCGACAACGCGCGGGCCGCGTCGAACGTGGCTCGGCGCTCCTCATTCGCCGGCCGACCCGCGGCGTCTTTGCCCGCCGCGGCGCGTTTGCGCAGCAGCTCGAGCTTGAGCATCGAGCCCCAGCGATCGGCGACGTCGCGCCACTCGACCGGATTCGAGTCCGACGCCGCTTCGCCGACGATGACCTCCAGAATCCCGCGCCGCGAGGCCTTCTGGCCTTCGCCGACCGCGGGCAGAATCTCGGTGCCGACGTGCAGGAGCGTTTCCTGTCCGCCTTCGTGCGGCGAGTTGTCGCCCAGCCACGCACTCTGCTGCCGCGCGAACTTTGCGATCGTGCTCGGAATGCCGAGCACTTCGGATCGCGCGTTCGCCGCGGTGGCCGTATCGAGAAAGGTGAATACCGGAACGAGGCCGACGCCCTCGAGCGACTGTTCGCCCTTGGCGCCGTCGACCTTGACCCACTGCACGGGCACGAGCAGCGCGACTTCGGCGTCCGCCCAATCGCCGATGTTGTCCGTGCCCGAGGTGACGTCGCCGTATGTCGTCGCCGTGAAGTACACGTAGGCGAACCGGCTCGGCGCATCGCCGGCCCAGAGGGAGAAGCGGTATGCCGCCCGGCCTTCCTCCAACGGCGCGTTCAGGTACTCGGCGATGAACCGCGACAGCGTCTCGCGATCGGCGAGCAGCGGGAGTGTTCTAATTGTAGTATTCGAGAATCGGAACGGCCCGGCGACCGCCTTGTTCCCCGCGCCCAGCGTGGTGTTGAACAGCGCGGGCATGGCGATCTTGGTCGACGTGGACGGCGCGACCGGTTTGTCGTGCTCGTCGTGCCACGCGCTGTCGCGGCTCCGCCAGGCGATGTTGTAGCCCGGCAAGTACGTCATGTTCACGTCGTACCAGAACGGCAGCACCGGCTTGATCTCGACGACGTCCACGCCGGCGCCGCGCCACTTGCGATCGACCGCGAGGCCGAGCGTCTCGACGATCGGGAGCGACGGCCATTGATAGAGCTTGACCGTAAACCCCGCCGACGAGTCGCCGAGCAGAATTCGCTCTTCGCCGAGCGCGCCCGCGCGATTGAAGGACGTGTAGTGCATGGGGCCGTTCGTCAGTGCCTGAAACGCGAAGCGGCTGGGATCTTCGGATAACCTGAATTGCTTCAGGTTGAGCGTGTTCGCGACGATGTTGGGGCGCATGGGAAAGCCCATCTGCATCATGCGCGTCATCATGGCGAGGTAATTGTCGCCGCTGGAGCCCGGGTGCATCGGCATGATGCCGAGGCCGGCCATCATCCCGACGGCGTCGCGCCCGTAGCCCGCGATCGCTTCGGCCACGTTGGTCGCCATGCGCCATGGCGTCATCGGGCCGGCGCCGGTCGGCGGCATGCGCAGCATGGACGGCGCGCGTTGGCGCTGAATCTCCAGGAAGACGCGCTGCTCCGGTTTGTCGCCCGCGTACAGCTCGGGGAACACCGGCGTGCTGAGCGACGCTTCGGTGATCGGCGACGTGGGATCTGTCATCCAGTCGCTCACCGTCGGCGTCATCTTCGCCGGCGACTTGGGCCAGCCGTACACCGCGCGGCCGGTGGCCATCGACAGATCGTCGTCGACGTAGATGAACGGGCAGATCGACGCCCAGTCGTGAAAGACCCAGCGGCCGTTCACGTAGCGGTACCACTCCAGCGGCACGCAGAAGAACACTTCGCGCTGGGCGAGCCACCCGACGTTTGCGACGTCGATCGCCATGCGCCCGTAATCGAGCAGCATGAGATAGACGTACGGCATCGGAACGCGAAAGTAGCCGAGCTCGCGCGGAATGATGTTCAGATAGTTGTTACAGAATTGCTGCAACGCATCGAGGCTGGCGCGCAGCGGAAAGACGAGGTTGGTGACGCCGCTAAAGGACAAGGGCGGCTTGATCGAGAGGGAATAGTCGCTTCCCTGCGGCACGCTGAAGCGCGGCAGGTGCAACGAAGAATCGTCTTTCATGCGTTAGTTCCTCTCGATTACCCACGTCGGTAGTGCTTCGATGAACCGCTTGTCGCGCGAGTCCGGCAGGTGATCGTACAGCAGCGAGAATTCGTGATGCGCCGCGCCGGCGAGCCCCTGCGCCACCTGCCGCGCGTAGTCGATGCAGTCGTAGTAGTCCATGCGCGACCGAATCCATCGCACGTCGCCGAGCGAGCGCTCCGGTCGCGGCAGCGACAACACGTGGCGAATGCGGGAGCCTTCGTCGTCGGCGGCCAGCGCCAACAGGCGAATGAGCATGAGCGTGCGCTTGCCTTCCCAGATGTCGCCGCTCAGTTCCTTGCCGTATGCGGTCGCGTCGCCGACGAGGTTGAGCAGGTCATCCTGGATCTGAAACGCGGCGCCGAGGAAGAAGCCGAAGCGAATGCAGGCGTCGGCGTCGAGGTCGCCGTGCGATCCGATCAGCGCGCCGACGCGGCTCGGGTGAATCATGCCGAGCCAGCAGGTCTTCTTGAGCACCATCGCGAGATAGTCCGCTTCGGCGACGTCAGTGACGTTGTCGCGACGCCAGCCCAGCTCCAACGCCTGCCCTTCGGCAGACTCGCGCGCCATGCGCTCGGTCTCTTCGAGAATGCGAAACGCGAGCTGCGGTCCGAGAAGCGCGCGATTGTCGATCAGCGGACGGAGCGCCAACAGCGAGAGCATATCGCCGACGTTGATCGCGAGCGGTACGCCTTCGTTGCGGTGCATCGTCGGGCGGCCGCGACGCTCCTCGCTCTCGTCCTCGATGTCGTCGTGGATGAGCATGGCGTTGTGCATCATCTCGATCGACGCGGCGGTGCGGACCGCGGCGTCGATCGGCGCGCCGAACGCGCGCGCGGTCGCGATGCACAGTGTCGGACGAAACGCTCGGCCGCCGCGCAGCGGATAGTCGGCGGCGAGATCGTACAGGTAGCGCCGGGGCTCGCTGCGAGGCAGATACGTAAAGAGAATGGACCGCGTCGCTTCGCCGTACTCGCGAAGCAGCGACGGAACGAGATCGCGTATCGGAGCCGACGCGGTGGCCACTCGGGCTCTAAACGGGCACGCCGGCCGACCGCGGCGCCTCGACGTCCACGCACAACTCGCCGCGGCGCACGCCGCCCGAGTCGCGAATGGTGCCGTGGTAGTGTCCGGCGGTTTGCGACGCCGGCACGCTCACGTGCACGCTGACGCGGCCCGGTTCGCACGTGATCGTCGGCGCGGCAATGGATGACGCGCCCGGCTCATCAGGATTCTCTAATGCGTCGACGCGCAGCAGCAGCCATTCCGCGCCCGCATCGAGAGTCACGGTGACCTCGGCGGGATTGACCGATGCCGTGCGCACCGCGATCGCGGGTCGAGGCTGGGCCGCGCCCGTCCACATCGCGAACGGATTCGGTGCGCCGGTGGGCATGAAGGCCATCATGCTGTCGGTCCACATGCGCATCATCTGGATCCACGGCGCGAACATCGGGTTCGACGACATGTTGCCCCCGCCCCATGGTCCTCCGCCGCTGTTGAACGGACCGCCGCCGTTGCCCGCGCCGCCGCCGCCCGTCGAATACCCGCCGTGTTGGTGTCCCACGCTGCCTCCCCCAAAGTTCCCGTAATTCACGGGGTTCCCGGAATTCCCGGAATTTCCGTTGCGTCGCTGGCTCGCGGCCGTTCGGCCGCGGCGCATGTACTCATCGACCACCGCGTATGCGGTTTCCACCCCGCGCTCGACTGCACCGCGCGTCGTTGCATCGACCGCGCCGACGACTCCATCGACGACGCGCCGCGCGGCTTCGAGTCCGCGATCGACCGCGCGACCATAGCTGTAGTCGCGCTCGTGCCGCGAATCATTTTTGCTGTCGGTGTCGCTGGTGTTGCTCGTCTCTCTGCCGCTGCGCTTCTCTTCGGGCGTCGCCGGCTGCGCGCTCGATCGCCTGGGACCACCGCGTTCAGGCGGCGTACGCTTCCTTCGCTTGGACGGCACGTGCGCCTCGTGGGCAGCTCGGTTGGAGATGATGACGACTCAAGGATGATCGTATCCGACGATTTCCTCGAGCGGCGGATGCTGCGAGAGTGCGTGTGCCGCCAGCCGCCCCGACATCACGGCCGACTCGATGCAACCCGAGTCGAGTCCGGACGCGGTCCAGTCGCCGGCGATGGTGAGATTGTCGAACGTCAAGTCGAGCGGGGAGATACGATACCTCGAACTCCCCGGCAGGGAAAGGACGTATCGGTCGCTCGGATTTACGTTAGCAGTGAAGTATTGGCTGTCGATCGCCTTGCTTCCCCGCGCAGTCGAACCGGCAAGGAGCGACCAATCGAATCCACCGTTTGCATTGCATGCATTCGGCCAGATCTCGCGGACGTCGCGATCAAGAAAATCGATTGCGTTCTGTCGAACCTTCGCGCGCTGCGCGCGCGCGAACTCCTCCGTGACGCCGTCCGGTGGGATCGCGTCCGGCAGTACACTGCAGAAGTACGCGACCGAACCAACATCCTCGGAAAAGCTCTCTTCCGGTATGAGATGGGACATGTCGGCCCAGGTATCGAACGGCTCGACGAATCCCGACAGGTTGATCGGCGGATGCGGCCAGCCAAGTTGTGCCGCGTCGGCGCGAACCCAGAGTTGGAGTGCCTGCGTCGGCACTGACTTCACGTGACGCACCATGTCGGCCCAGCGCGGACTGCGCGCCAGCAGCTCGCTCGCCACGTACGGAATCGCACCAATGCTCACGCCAAGCACGACGAAGTCGAAGTCGGTGCCGACGCGAAGTGTCTTGCGTCCGACCCGCCGCTCGTCCCAATGCGCCTCGAACATTCGACGCTCGCGCTGCAGCGTCGCACCATTCGCGAGCTGCGCGTAATCCGGCTCGGCGGGCCACGATGGCACGCCGTGAACGTCGACCAGCGGCTGATACTCGCCGCCCGATTTGATTTTCGCCTGCACGTCGAGCTCGAGCGCGTCCACATAGGGGAGGCCGGGTGCGTTCGTGGGCGAGAGACAGACATTTCGAAGGCGATGAAAGAACTCGAATCGCACGCCGCGGCGCTTGAGCACTTCGTAAAGCGGCGAAAAGACGACGTCGCCCATGCCGGCGCTCATCCGCCAGAAGAGGGCGCCGCGGTAGGTGAAGAACATGCGCATCGCGCCGCGGAGAGCGACGCCGGCGGCCAGGCTCGGGCGATTGACGTCGCCGTCCTCGAAGGCGAAAGCCAGATCGTAGATGCCGCGCATGAAACCGGAGTCGACCGAGCGTTGTGAGGCGCCGTGCATCATCAGCCACTCGCGCCAATCGTAGTCATTCAACGCATCGAAGCCGCGCGGATCGAACGCCAGCCCATGCACGGTCGAGCCGCGCAGAATCGCCAGAATGATGTCGGCGACTTGCCACACGCGGAGCAGCGCCGGATCGCGATCGACGAGCGCCTCGAGCTGCCGGCGCGCGACGGCCGCGATCGATTCGATGAGCCGGGTTTGCGTGTCGATCGCCGCGCAGACCGGCTCGGGCGCCATGGTATCCAGCAGCACGAGCAGCGTCTCCACCGCCTCGACGATGCCGCCGAGTGCCGCGAGCTGGCCGAATCCCGAGAGCGAGGGTGTCGTGCCTTTCGGCTGTGCGGATCGAAGCAGCGCCGCGAGCAGCGACGCCGATTGACGCAAGTAATTCGCGATCGTGAACGGGCTGCCGCTCTCGATCGGATCGCCGGGCAGACCGCGTCCGCAGGGAAATTGCGCGAGCCACGCGTCCCAGGTGCCATCGCGCGTGCGATCGACGACCGCGACGTCGTGCGCGGGTGTGAACGCCTCGCGCCAGTCATTCAGTCGACGCTCGACACCGTCCGCCGCCCGCTCGGCATAGCACTCGCGCATCAAACGGAATGCGTTCTCGTAGAAGCCCATCCACAAATGGAGGCCGTGCTCTTCGATGCGGTCGTGCTTGCCGCGCCCCGACGCGCCTTTGCCGCCAAGTCGCCAGCCCATCTGATACACCGTGACCTCGAACTGGCCGGCGAGCTCGGGACGCGTGAGCTCGAAGGCAGTCGTTAGCGCGGCACAGCCGCCGCCGATGATCGCGACTCGACTCGGCCGATCGGCTTCGGGTGGTGTTCGTTGTCGATGAGAACGACGGGAGGGCATGCGGCGAGCAATGTGCGGCAACCGGGGCGACTTCGTAAGGTCGTAGAACAACAGCAACG
Source organism: Gemmatimonadaceae bacterium (assembly GCA_035606695.1). Taxonomy (NCBI): domain Bacteria; kingdom Pseudomonadati; phylum Gemmatimonadota; class Gemmatimonadia; order Gemmatimonadales; family Gemmatimonadaceae; species Gemmatimonadaceae bacterium. Next base: position 116,797 of record DATNEW010000050.1, on the reverse strand, counting down.
GCGCACGCGGACTAACGCGGGCACGGCACGGACTTCCGCGGACGAAAACCACAACATCCGCAATCCGATTCAGAATCGGTGACCCCGGGCCTGATTTGCTTTTTTTCGCTTGTCGTCCCGGTCTTGCGGGGTTGTGGGATCGTTCGCGTGAGCCCGCGAAGTGTCAGGGTTAGTCCGCGCGCGCCCGCTGTTGCCTTGTCGCGTTTGTTCGAATCGCGATCAACTGTTCGCGCAGCATCGCAGCCGACGTTGCCGGTTCATCACACGCATAGTTTTGGCAAACGTACGCTGTCGAAGCTCCATCGCGCGCAGGACGGTCTCGCAGAAGTGCCACATCGCTCGTGCCGGGGCGCCCGCCCGCGACGACCAGCGCCGGGACGTATTCATCGCCGGCGGTGCGCATCATCGCGCGAAAATCGTCCGAGCTCGGGTCGCCGACGAGCGCCAATTCCACCGCACCGTTCACCACCATGTCGGCGCAGCCGAGCATATGGCCGAACGCGGTGGGGTAGCGTGCGATCGCCGGCGCGATTGACTCGAGCACATGAGTCGCGCGGCGGCGCGCATCCGCATCGTCGAACAGCTCCGCGATTCGCAGCAGCAGTTCCACGGCGAGCGACGTACCCGACGGCGTCGCGTTGTCGGTGATCTCGCGCGGCCGAGTGATGAGCGCTTCGTGATCGGAGGCCGTGTCGTAAAATGCGCCGGCCTCATCGTCCCAGAACCAGCGCACGACGCTCGATGCCAGCTCGCGGGCGCGCTCCAACCATCGGCTGTCGAAGGTGATCTCGTACACCGCGATCGCCGCGAGACCGAGCGCGGCGTGATCCTCGAGAAATCCGGTGATGCGCGCCCGCCCATCCTTGAACGAACGCAGCACGCGTCCGTTTTCAACGAGCCGCTCGAACAGAAACTCGGCGCTTTCGATGGCGACGCGCCGATAGTCCTCGCTATCGAACGCACGCGCCGCCTCGGCGATGCCGCACACCATCAGCCCGTTCCACGACGCGAGCACCTTGTCATCGCGGCCTGGCCACACACGCGCCTTTCGAACGTCGTACAACCGTCGCTTCCCGCGTTCGACGAGCTCGCGAAGCTCGGGCTCCGAAAGCTTGAATCGCGCGGCGATGGTCCTGGCGTCGCTTTCAACCGCCAGAATGTTTCGGCCTTCAAAGTTTCCAGTTTCCGAAACGCCCCAGTATGCGCGCAGCACCGGGGCATCGGCGCCGAGCGCGGCATCGAGCTCCGCGGCGCTCCAGATGTAGAATCTTCCTTCGTGCCCTTCGCTGTCGGCATCGTACGAGGAATAAAAGCCGCCGTCCGGAGCACGCATCTCGCGAATCGCCCAGTCGATGGTTTCCTCGGTGACGCGCCGAACTTCGTCGTCGCGTGTCGCCTGCCAGAGGTGGCTGCCAAGTCGCACGAGGAGCGCGTTGTCGTAGAGCATCTTCTCGAAGTGCGGCACGAGCCACACCGCATCGACCGAGTAGCGCGCGAAACCGCCGCCGATCTGATCGTAGATGCCGCCGCGCGCCATCTTGAGAAACGAGTTGGAAACCATCGCCAGCGCGTTCTCCACGCCACGTCGTGCCCAGTACCGCAGCAGAAAATCGAGCGACATTGTCTGCGGAAATTTTGGTGCGTCGGAGAAGCCGCCGTTCCGTTCGTCGTAGTGGCCACTCAGCGCGCGATAAGCAGCGTCGAGAAGCTCGCTCGTGAGCGGGCCGCTGCTGCGCGTTTGGCTAGACGTCTGCTCGTACATTTCGCGGACGGCCGCCGCGGTGCGCTGCACTTCGCCCGGCTTGGCGCGATACGCATCGGACACCGCCGTCAGGATGCGCGTGAACGACGGCATGCCGTGCCGGTCGTCCGTCGGGAAATACGTTCCGCTGTAAAACGGCACGCCGTCGGGCGTGAGGAACATGGTCATCGGCCAGCCGCCGTGGCCGGTCATCGCCTGCACGGCCTGCATGTAGATGGCGTCGATGTCCGGCCGCTCTTCGCGGTCGACCTTGATGTTGATGAAACGCTCATTCATGAGCGCGGCCGTCGCGTCGTCCTCGAACGACTCGTGCGCCATCACGTGACACCAATGGCACGCCGCGTAGCCGATGCTCAGCAGGATCGGCTTGTCTTCGTGCTTCGCACGCTCGAGTGCCTCAGGGCCCCACGGATGCCAGTCCACCGGATTGTCCGCGTGCTGCAGGAGGTACGGGCTGGTTTCGCTCGCGAGTCGATTCGGCATTGAACGGCGTGTAAGCTTGTGAGAAACCAGCGCAGTCGTCAGTTTGTCGGCACTCGCCGGCGCTTCGACAGAAGGGCCGAAGAAGGGCCGAGCAGGGTGGTTCCACGCTCAAATCATACTGCATTGCCTAGTCCCAAGCGTCATGACGGTCAGCAGCATGCCCAGCATGTCCAGCATGCGCCGCATCACGATCACCCGCGCCGCTTCGCGCTGCGGACGTCGCTCGTCGTCGCGATCCTGATCACGTTGCTCACGTTCATCACGGTCGCGTTCGCCGTCGATCCGGTGCGCGACGCCGCGACGCTGCAGCCCATCGGCGAGGCGAGCCTCAGCCGGCCCACGTCGTATCTCGCGATCGAGCCGGTGTCGAGCGTTCTCGATACGGTCACGCTCCTCACCGTGGCGCAGCACATCGCGCTGGTGATCTGGGTGATCGTCCTGTTCGCGATCGCGCGAATCGTTCTCGCGCGCTCGCGGAGCACCACGGCCCGCCGCGAAGTATGGGCCTCGCTCGCGCTCCTCGGCGCGATCTTCCTGACATATGCGGCCGCCGCGATGCTGCCGCGTCCGATGGCGCAGCTCGAGACGTCGGACCCCGGCGTGTTGGTCGCCGATTTCCACGCGCACACGAAGTACTCGCACGACGGGCGCAGCGGCTGGAGCGAGGATGACGTGCGGGAGTGGCATCGTGCCGCGGGGTTCGATCTCGCGCTCATCACCGATCACGCCACGTTCGAGGGGGCCGAGCGCGGCGTGGCGTCGAACCCGCCCCAGGCGGGGCAGGGCACGCTGATTTTGCAGGGGCTCGAGGCGTTCTATCGCGGCGAGCATGTGAACATTCTAAATGCCGGGCGGCGCTACAAGGGAATTACGACGCCGGACCTCAAGGATGTCGATGAGCAATCGCTCATGATCGCGAGTCTGCTCGTGCAGACCGCGCCCGTGCTCATCGAAACGATGCCCGGGAACCTCTCGAAGGTCGTGGCGGCGGCGCCCGGACAGGCGGGGATGAGCGCGATCGAGATCGTCGACGGTTCGCCACGTGGACTGTCGCAGACGCGGCGTGACCGGCAGCGCATCATACATCTCGCCGACAGCCTCAACCTGGCGCTCGTGACGGGTTCCGACAATCACGGCTGGGGGCGCACGGCGCCCGGCTGGACATTGCTCGCGATTCCCGGATGGCGCGGCATGACCGCCGATTCGATTTCGCGGATCGTCGAAGACATTCTGCGCGTCGGACGACGCGACGGAACGAAGACCGCCGAGCGTGTCGTGGCGGGCGGGACCACGGCGACCGGGTTGGTCTTCGCGCTGCCCGCGATCGCATGGCGGATGTTCACGACGCTCTCGGCCGATGAGCGCGTTGCCTGGATGATCTGGACGTGGGGGTTGGTGTTGATCGGCCGAGCGGTGCGTCGGTATCGCGTGCGCCCGTCTATCGCGACGTGACGGCGTGACGGCGTGACCTCTCACCGCACGAACGCCGTCGCGATCGTCAGCATCGCGGCCGTCGTTCGGTTGATCTTCGCCGCGATCATTCCCGTCTTTCCCGACGAGACGTATTACTGGGAGTGGTCGCGCCATCTCGCGCCGGGGTACTTCGACCATCCCTTCGGGATTGCAGTCCTCATCCGGCTCGGGACACTCGCGCTCGCGCCCTTTCGCGCCGCGGTGACGCCGCTCGGAATTCGGCTGGGCGTGATCATCGCCGGCTGGATTGCCGCTATGGCAACCATTGCCATCGCGCGCCGCCTCGCGGGCGACGGGGCCGCGACGCGTGCCGCCATCGTGATCACCGCGATGCCGCTTGCCGCCGCGGGACTCATCCTCGCCACGCCCGACGTGCCCGTGCTGATGATGACCGCGGTCGGCTTGTATTGCGTCGTGCGCGCACTCGAGCATCCGCCGCGAAGCGCCGATTCGTTCCGATGGTGGATTGCCACGGGCGTCTCGCTCGGGCTCGCATTCTCGTCCAAGTACACGTCGATCTTTCTGCCCGCCGGCGTCGTCGTCGCAATCCTCATACGCCCGTCGCTGCGCGCTCGGCTGCGAGAGCCGGGGCCGTACCTCGCGTGCATCATCGCGACGATCGTCCTTCTGCCGGTACTCCTTTGGAATCGAGAGCACGGCTGGATTTCGTTCGTGTTTCAGCTCAGGCACGGTCTCGCCGCACCGCAAGGTTCGGCGCTTCTCGCGGCGTGGAAGCACGAGGGAGACTTCTGGGGCGGTCAAGCCGGACTCGCGTCGCCCATTTTGTTCGTGATGATGGGTATCGCGGTTTATCGGTCATTGACGAATGGTGTCATTCTGAGCGCGAAGCGCGAAGGACCCCTGCCCTCGGCGCACAGGGATCCTTCGCTCGCTGCGCTCGTTCAGGATGACATAGAATTCATGCTTGCCGCCGTGACACTGGTCTCCTTCGGCTTTTTCATCTACAGCGCCCTACGCCAACGCGTCGAGCCAAACTGGCCCGCCCCGGCATACATCCCGGCGATCGTGTTGATCGCCGTTACGCCATGGAATGTCGCCGCGAGCAAATGGCTTCGCGCTGGAGTCATCTTCGCCGCGGTGATGTCGGCGATCATCTACGTTCAGGCGCTTGCGCCCGTGCTGCCGATTCCCGCGCGCAAGGATCCGATCGGCCGAGCGTTCGGATGGCGCGAGCTGACGCGGAGCGCGGACAGCACCGCGGACGCAGTCCGCCGCGAAACGAATGCCACCACATGGCTCGGCGGCGATCGATATCAGGAAGCATCCGAGCTTGCGTTCCACGACCCCGTTCATCCCACGACGTTCGCGACGAATCTCACCGGCCGGGTGAATCAGTACGTGCTCTGGCCCGGCTTTGCCGATGTCGCGCAAACCGGCGACAACCTGGTGCTCGCGCTCGACGAGTCGAACGGTCCGCACGACGTGGTCAGGGCGTTGGCGCCGTACTTCACGTCCACGCGGCGCGGCGAGCTCGTCTCGCTTCGTCGCGGCGCCGGCGAAATCACGACGCGTCGCTTGTGGGTGCTAGTCGCCTGGCGCGGAGGCTGGCCGGTCGCGGCCCGTTAGCGCGCGGTCGATCGGCTCCAGCCCGGCACGCTGTCCGGCTCGAACGCCTTCCAGCAGCTTGAGCAGCTGCCGCTGTTCGGTGTCGCTCAGATTTCCGACGGCCACTTCGTCGGCCTTTCGCATTTCTTCATCGAGCGTGTCGAGCACTTCCAAGCCGCGCGACGTGATGAAGCAAAACACCTGACGCCGGTCGGGCGACGTCCGCTCGCGTCGAGCGAGGCCCGCGGTCTCGAGCTTGTCCAAGAGCCGCGTGATACCCGGCGCCGCGTGAATCATGCGATCGCGAATGACGAGCGTCGGCAGCCCTTCTTCGCCGGCGCCGCGAAGAATGCGCAGCACGTTGTACTGCTGCACGGTCACACCGGTCCGAGCGACGACCTGCGCGAAATGGCGCTCGATCAGCGCCGCCGTTCGCAAAATGCTCACGGCAACTTCTGCCTTGACCGAGTGAAACGGACGACGTTGGGCGATTTCCGTTCGGATGTCGCCGTCGTTCTGCGCCATTGGATCCCCTGGCCTTCCCGGCTCTGCTGCTGCTGTCGAATGCACGCTTAGGGGATGATAGGCGTTTGTCGCGCCAAGCGCGAGCGGTCAATGATCGATTCACTGCCCAATATTGTATCCATCGCCCGCCATCACCGTTCGCCGAGTGGTTCCGACGGTTCACCGAATAGTTGAAGACGGGTGCCCAGGTGCCGACGTAGGGTCCGGGCATGAGAAAGCTTTCACGATTCATCGGCTTGGCCCTGCTCTTCGCGGCGGCCCGCACGGTCCTGACGGCGCAAACGCTGCCGGCGCCAGCGCACGTGCTGCGCGGCACGGTCAGTTCGCGCACCGGCGCACCTGTGACCGGCGCGAGTGTCTTTCTGCTCGAATCCCTTGACGCCACAACGACCGACGAGGCGGGCCGGTTCACGCTGCGAACGTCAGCGAGCGGGCAGGTGACGATCGTCGTCCGGCACATCGGCTTCGCGCCGGTGTCGATCGTCGTACCCGTCGACACGAGCGCCGATCTCGCTATCACGCTCCTGGCACAAGCGGCCACACTCGCCCCCATTCGCGTTCAGGCCGGCGCCTACACGGCGGGCAACGAACGCGGCGTCACGCTGAGCGCGCTCGAGGTGGTCACGACGCCCGGTGCGACAGGCGACATCGCGCGCGCGATTCAGACCCTTCCCGGCGTGCAAGGCGTCGACGAAGGAACCGGCCTATTCGTGCGCGGCGGCGACGTGAGCGAGACCAAGGTCCTGTTGAACAACACCGTGATGTTGTCGCCGTACAACTACGAGACGCCGACCGGCAATTACACGGTCACCGTCAATCCCTTTTTGCTGGACGGCATCTTTTTCAGCTCCGGCGGTTTCGGTGCGCGGTACGGCAACATCCTGTCCGGCGTCGTTGATCTGCGCACCGCCGGCCGTCCGGTCCAGAGCTCAGAGACCGCCGCGATCGGCTTAGCCAGCGTGTCCACCGGCGCCGACCTGTCCCTTTCGCCAACTCTAGGTGTACACGCGACCGCGACGCGCAACGATACGCACCTGCTGTTCAAGGTGAATGGCGCGACGCGCGGTTATGATCCCGCGCCGAACGGCACCGACGTCAGCGGGAGCGTCGTCTACAACTATCGTCCGACCGCCGAAATCAAAACCTTCGCTATCGATCGCCACTCGGCGCTGGGCATCGGCGTCGATGATCCGTCGTACAGCGGAGGCTATGCGGCGGACATTCACAGCTCGATGGTGCAGGCCGGCTGGAAGGATCTGTTCGGCTCCGTCGCGCCGACGATCAGCATGTCGTACTCCACCGTGCATCGCGGCGAAGAGTTCGGCGTGTTCGACCTGGGAGACGTCGAGCGCTGGTCGCAGATCTTCGGTCAGGTTGCGTGGACGGCCGCCGAGCGGTTGACGCTGCGAACGGGCGGAGATGCCGATTGGCGCGATGCGCGGTTCATCGGATCGATTCCCGTGTCGGTCGCCGACGGTGCACCGGGTGCGCCGATCGTGACGTTCGATTCGCGCGCCGCGGGCGATCGCACCGGTGAGTTCACCGAAGCGGACGTGCGCGCGCTCGACGATCTGCGCTTGATCGCCGGCCTGCGCTCGGACTACTCGAGCTTCACGCGCCGCCGCACGATCGATCCACGCTTCTCGGTGGCGTATCAGCGCGGCGACGCGACGTTCACCGCGGCGGTTGGCGAGTACCACCAGGTGTCTGACCCGCTGTACTTCGCGTCAGGCATCGGAACGCCGGGCTTGGGCCCGATGTCCGCGCGCCAATTCGTGCTCGGGATGCAGCTGGGCGAAGACAAGCAGCTGGCGCGCGTCGAGCTCTATCACAAGTCGTACGACGATCTCGTTGGCTTGACGCACGACAAGCTCGTCGTGGGCGGCGGCACCGGTGAAACAAACGGTGCGGACGTCTTCCTACGCCGCCAGCTATGGCCGTTCTTCTCGGCGCGCGCGACATACAGCTTTCTGCACGCGCGCCGCACGGATCCCAGCACCGCCGTGCTCACGCGGTCGCCGTTCGACATCACTCATTCAATGACGCTCGTTGGCGAGCAGGCGTTGCCGGCGGGTTGGAGCGTGAGCGGCGCCTGGCGATACGCCACCGGAAAGCCGTTTACGCCGGTGGCGGGCGCGACATTCGACCCTTCACGGCATGTCTGGGAGCCGGCATACGGCCCGGCCAATTCGCAGCGCATGCCCGCCGAGGAAAAGCTCGATCTCGCGGTGTCGCGCTACCTCCGTCTCGGTTCGCACAACGCGCTCGTCTACTACTTCTCGGTCGACAACGTCCTCGATCGCACGAATCTGTACGAATACGCCTACACCGCCGACTACAGCCGCCGTATTCCGGTGCGCAGTCTGTTCAATCGCTCGTTCTATCTGGGTGCGTCACTCACACATCTTGGAGGTTGATCATGTCTCGTACGACTGTTCTTGTGCTTGTCGCGGCGATCGTTGTCGCGCACGGCACCGCGAAGGCGCAAGACGCACCCGCCAAGTGGGCGGACACCATCAGCGGCGAACTGAAAAAAGCGAATCTGAGCGGTGACATTGCCGCATACACGTCAGCGCGCGCGCTCGCCGAACGCGTCGCGACGGCGTATCCGAGCGACGGACTGATTCTGCATTACGCGGGCTTCGCGCTGTATCAGGAAGCGAGCATGATCATCGGGCGCGGCGGCAATGCCACGCCGCTCCTGAATCGCGCGCAGGACTACTTCACGCGGTCGCTCAAGACGCACCCGCTGGCGGAAACGCATGCGCTGATGGCGTCGATCGACGGCCAGCTCATCGGCGCCGATCCCTCGCGCGCGATGGAGCTTGGCATCGCCTCGCAGGAAGAGAATACCGCCGCCGTGGCGATGGCGCCGAAGAATCCACGCGTCTGGCTCATTCGCGGCATCGGGTGGATCTTCACCCCCGAGGAATACGGCGGTGGATTGGCCAAGGCGAAGGACGACATTCAGCACGCGATCGACCTGTTCGCAACAGATGCGCCCAAGCCGGGCGAGCCATCATGGGGACATGCGGAAGCGTATGTGTGGCTCGGACAGGTGTACGAGAAGCTGCATGACAAGACGAAGGCCGAAGCCGCGTACAAATCGGCGCTCGCACTCGCGCCGACGTTCGCCTGGCCGCGGACGCTGCTCGCCGCGTTGAAGTAGCACGCACCGGAGATTCTGATGCAACGTCGCGCGAAATACTGGACGTGGTACGGACTGGCGTGGATTCCCATGGCCTTCATCTATGCCGTGGTCGTCATGCAGATGCAGCACGCGTCGTTCGGCCGTGGACTGGTCGAAGGCTTGAGCTACGTCTACGTCCCGGCGATTCTCGGAATCGGCGTGTGGTGGCTCACGGGCAAACTGCCGTGGCCGCCGCGGCACCTGTGGCATCTCGTGGTTGTCCACCTGGTCTGCGCCGCACTCTTTGCCGCGACCTGGGAGGTCACCGAATTCCTGCTCATTGCCTGGGGCACGGGATTCTACGCGGCACGCGTCATCGTCAATCAATTCATCGGCTACGAGGCGTTCGACAGCCTGTTCTTCTACGCCGCGATCGCGGCGGGTTCACACGTCATTCGCATCGGCGTACGCTTGCGCGAGCAGGAAGCGCGCGCGGCACGCGCCGAATCATTGCGCGTCCAGGCGGAGTTGGCGGCATTGCGCGGTCAGCTCAATCCGCACTTTCTCTTCAATACCCTGCATACGCTCGTTGCCCTCGTGCGGCGCGATCCGCCGACCGCCGAACATGCGCTCGAGCAATTCGGCGATATGCTGCGCTACGTGCTCGACGTCAAGCGATCTCGGCGTGAAGATGGCCCGCTCGCCGACGAGCTGAAGTTCCTGCGCAGCTACCTGTCGCTCGAGCAGCTTCGGCTCGGCGACCGCTTGCGCGTCGTCGAACAGATCGATCCCGACGCGCTCGATTGCGTGCTGCCGTCGCTCACGCTTCAGCCGCTCGTCGAGAACGCGATCAAGTATGGCATCGCACCGCGGGCGTCAGGCGGAACGATGACGCTGACCGCCACGCTCGTCGACGACGCACTCGAGTTGGAGGTTGCGGACGACGGTCCCGGCGCGCCGCCGACTGTCCTTGCCGATGAGCGCAAGGACGGAAGCGGCGTCGGTCTGCGTGCCGTGCGACAGCGCCTCGACGCGCGATACGGCCGCAGCGCGGCATTCGTCGTCGTCACCGCCCCGAATGAAGGGTTTCGCGTGCGCATTCGTCTGCCCGCGACGTCGGTTAGCGGTACACCGGCCGGCACGGTCGCGTGAAAATGCGCGCCGTCGTCGTCGAGGACGAACCGATCGCCCGCGATCAACTGCGCGACTTACTCGCCGGCATCGACTGGATCGAGTGCGTCGGTGAGGCTGCCGACGGAAAGACCGCGGTCGCGATCATCGATGCGCTCAAGCCCGACCTCGTGTTCCTCGACATCGAGATGCCCGAGTTGAGCGGCCTGGACGTGCTTCGCCGGATCCGGCACGATCCGGCGATCGTGTTCACCACCGCGTACGATACTTTCGCCGTCGCCGCGTTCGAGCTCGAGGCGATCGACTATCTTCTCAAGCCCTTCGGCGCCGAGCGATTGAATGCGGCGCTGGATCGCGTTCGCCGCGCGGTGCGCGACGTGAGCGATGAACCGGTGGGCCGCCGCGCGACAGAGGCGTTCGATCAACTCGCGGCCGGCGGACCGTTGACGCGCATCTTCGCGCGCGATCGCGGCCGCATCATTCCGATCGCGGTGAACGACATCGAGCGGTTGGAAGCGGACGACGACTACGTCGCGGTGCACGCGCGCGGGCGGCGCTACCTCGTGTACCTCGGCATGAACGAGTTCGAGGCCCGGCTCGATCCTCGGCGTTTCCTTCGCATTCATCGTTCGCACATCGTGAATCTGGATCACGTTGCGGCGATGGAGCCGTTCGACGGGACGCGCTTGCAGCTCGAAATGCGCGATGGAACGCGATTGGTCGCGAGCCGGACGCGATCGAAGGAATTGAGAGGCCTGGCGATCTGATTAGGTTGAGCGGTAGCCTCCGCCTTCCAGGGTCCGATCATGCCACTGTCCACCGATCTCGCGGCGTATTTGTCGTCGAACCAGCAGCGCGCGCTCGACGAATTGTTCGAGCTCTTGCGCATTCCCAGCGTCAGCGCGCGCTCCGAGCACAACCCCGACACCGCGCGTGCCGCGGATTGGGTGGCGGACTCGATGCGCAAGATCGGTCTCACCGCCAACGTACATGCGACGCCCGGCCATCCGATCGTCGTCGGTGAGTGGCGGAACGCGCCGAAGGGTGCGCCGACGATCCTCATCTACGGCCACTACGACGTGCAGCCGGCGGAGCCGCTGGAGTTGTGGGACAGTCCGGCGTTCGAGCCGACGATTCGCGACGGCCGTATCTATGCACGTGGATCGGTGGATGACAAAGGCCAGCTGTTTCTGCACGTGAAGGCCCTTGAAGCGCACTTGAAAACGCGCGGCAAATTGCCGGTGAACATCATCGTCCTCGCCGAAGGCGAAGAGGAAGTGGGGAGCGAGAATCTCACCGCGTTCATCGAGGCACACACCGATCTCTTGAAGTGCGACGGCGTCGTCATCTCCGACTCGGCGATGTTCGCGCCCGGGCTTCCCTCGATTCTGTCTTCGTTGCGCGGCTTGGCGTACTTCCAGATCGACGTGCAGGGACCAACGACCGATTTGCACTCCGGCAGCTATGGTGGCGCGGTGATGAATCCGGCGATGGCGCTCGCGCGCATTCTCGCCACCATGCACGATGCGAACGGCCACATCGCGATTCCCGGCTTCTACGACAAGGTCCGCGACTGGGGCGAGCAGGCGCGCAAGGACATCCGCGCGCTGCCGTTCAGCGATGAGAATTTACGAAAGGAGACGGGCTCGCCCGACTTGTTCGGCGAGAAGGGCTACTCGACGCTCGAGCGTTTGTGGATGCGTCCGACCTGCGAGGTGAACGGCTTGCTGAGCGGATACACGGGCGAGGGCGCCAAGACCGTGCTGCCGTCGAAGGCAATGGCGAAGGTGAGCTGCCGCCTCATTCCGGATCAGGCGCCTGCCGAGATCGAGGAATTGATGCGCGCGCACGTGGAGCGCGTGAAGCCGGCCGGTGTCACGGTAACGGTGACCCACTTGCACGGCGGCACACCGTGGCGCGCCGAGCTGAATGGTCCGCTGTTCGACGCCGCGCGGCGCGCGCTCAAGGCGGCGTACGAGAAGGAGCCGGTGATCGTCGGCGAGGGCGGCTCGATTCCGGTCGTCGGCGATTTTCAGAGAATTCTCAATGCGCCGGTGTTGCTGGTGGGGTTTGGGTTGCCGGGGGAGAATGCGCACGCTCCGAACGAATGGATTTCGGTGGACAACTATGAACGCGGCGCGGTCGCCATGGCGGCGCTGTGGGACGAACTGGTCGTTCCGGGTTAGGCCCGCGCGCGCTAGCTCCGGCCTCACACTCGCGGCCTTAGGCCGCGGCCCTCACCATCCGCGGCGAAGCCCGCGGGCCTCACCAAGCAGCTAAAACTTCCACTCTCGGATAATAAAGCCACCAATCGTCCGCTGCGTTCTCCACTGCGGGGCGTTCAGTTTCGGTTCCAGCAACACGATCCGCGGCTCGAAGCTCGCGCTGTACGTCCAGCCGCCATTCGTCCGATGCTGGATCGCCACACCAAGCTGTCCCGCAGATTCCTGCCCGCTCACGAACGTGCGCGGGTTGACGTACTTGCCCGCCTCGAACTTCGTCTGCGTCAGGAAATTGCCGATCCCCTGACCCGAGATGTCCGGCACGTCGGCCGGCGTGATGTTGAATACGTCGAGACCGAGCGCGCGGCCTGTCTGTACCTGCACCTGATCCACCGCCACGCCAAGCGCCACGCTGGCCAATCGGCGCACCGCGACTTGCGCGCCGACACCGAACAAATCCATCGTCGCCGCCGAACCCGCCACGCTCGACGATCCCGACGCCAGCAGCGTCGTCGTCGACTGCCCGAACGCGAGCAGGCTGAGAAGCTCCGACTGCGTCTTCGGCGGCTGTGCGTCGCTCTCGAGCGACAACGTCGGCTTCTTTAACGTGCCGCCGATCAGCACGCGAATGTCCAGCGTGCCGCGCGACGCGAGCTGCACCGCATACTCGCCCGTGACCTGCAGCGTCGGATTGAGATCCGGACTCCCGATGAACATGGCCGAGCCGCGCGTGATCTGGAACCGCTTGCTCAGGAAATTGTACTCGCCGCGATCGGTGCTCACGATGCCGGTGATCGCGAACGACTGCGCCAGCTCGTGAATGATGAGCGGCTCGTCGGTGTACACCTCGACGTTCGCTTCGCGGTTGCGCACCCAGACGTCGCGATCGACCGCGAGCGTCACGTCCATGCGCAGATTCGCGACGAGCGGCGACGGTGACGGGAAGAGATCGCGATCCGCGGTGATGGCGGTGTCGAGCACGTTGAAGAGCGCCGGGTCGCCCGCGCCGATCAGGTGCCGGCCCGTCGGCTCCGGCGCGTACACCACACCTTGAACGATCGTCACGGCGCCGCTCAGATACGGCGACTTGAATGGTCCCGTCAACGCGAGCCCCGCATCCACGCCGATGTTCGCCATGTCGTTGTTCATCAACTGCGCGCCGCTCGAGACCAGATACAGATTGAACGACGGTTCGCGCCAGTTACCGACCGCCAACGTGCCACGCACGCGAACGTTGCCCTTCGCGTTTCCCGCGATCGAATCAACGTAGACGGTGTCGTTCGCCATGCGAATCGATCCCGCCAGGTTGTTGATGGTGGCGCCCGTCTGATTGAGCGTGACCGTTCCGTGATCGAGCGTGACCGCGCCAACGAGCGTCGGACGGCTCAAGGTGCCGCGCATCGCGAATTTTCCCGAAGCCCGCCCATGCACGTTCGACACGAGATCGGTGAATTGCGGCACGAGCTCGAGCGGCAGACTATCGGCGACGACGTCGACCTGCATCGGCTCGGGTAAGAGGCGCGGACCCGTCACGCCGCTCAGCGCGAGATTGATCGGCAGCCGCGCATCGGCCGTCGCGAGCAGCTGGCTGCTGTTGCGTAAGGCATCGATGTGAGAGACGAGCTGCTCGTCCGCGTAGCCGAACCGGCCGCGGAGATCGGGCATCACCGTGCCGTTGTACGTGCCGCTCACGAGCGCGAACGCGCCGCGGAACGCGGGGTTCGTCATCGTTCCCGTCATCGACCCATGCAACATCAGCACGCCGGTGATCTGAAGATCCGACTGGAGAATGTCGGAGATGTTCGCGACAGGGAACTGATCGACGTCGAGCGTGAAGTCGGCGACGCCATTCGTCGGCAGCAATCCGTTCGCGTAGAGACGCCCGTTGCCGCGGTCGCGCAGTTCGAAGTGTTCGACGCGAATGCCCGGTCCGCCCCACACGACGGTCGACGGATGCGGCATCGACCAGTACGCCGTATCGAACCGGAACGTCATGTTGGCAAGCTGCAGCTCTCGGCGATCGGGATACAGCGCGTAGTCGCCGCGCGCGCCGTACTCGCGATTGTCGCCTTGCCGCACCACGAGCTCCACGTGACCGCCCGGCGTCGCATACGTGACGCGCGCGTTCACGGTGTCGAACGCAAAGCCCATCGCGCTCACGCCGCCCGCGTCGAGTCCCACCGCAAGTTTCGATTGCGGAGAGCGAGCGTTCGTCCACACGTACTCGCTCGCGAACTGCCGAATCGAATTGCCGCGGAACACGATGTTCTCGCCACCCGCACGGCCATTCAGATCGAAATCGTAGATGTTGCCGCGCATCTTGCCGGCCGCATACACCTTGCCGGTCATCGTATCCGCGGGCACGGCCTGCGGCACATTGACGACGAGCTTCGGGCCCGGCCGCCCGTTGATCAGGCGTTCCATTTCCGTCGCGCGATCGATGCGCGCCGAATCCGCCTTCGCACGGCGCACCGCCCGCGCGACAACCCCCGGCCTCGGCTGCACGGGCGCGGTCGAACCCGGCGTCTTCGGAAGCCACCGATTGAATGCGCCGAGTGAATCGACGGCGACGTTGTAGGTGAGCTCCCCGCTGCGGCCGCGCACGAGACCAAACGTGCCCGACACGTTCGCCGTGGTGTGAGCGCCAAGGGCGTAGAGCTTCTGAATGTTCGCGAGTCCGTCGGCGACGCTCGCGCGAATCGACACCGTGTCGACCGCGATGCTGTCCCAGCGCGAGGTGGAGAGATCGGCGGCGAGCGCGGTACGCATCGTCGGCAAGCTCGTTCCTCGGCCGCGCACCACGGCGTGCGCCGTGAGCGACGTGATCGGCGCTTTTGTATCGACGGTGCGGAGATTGATGGTGAACAGGTTCGCCGTGAGGTCGTAGCCTTTCTCTTTGCTTGCGAGATCGAGCGCGCCACGCGCATCGAAGTGACCACCGTCGGGCAGACGAAGCGCGGTTTGCAATCGCAAATTCGACAGCGTTCCCGTGAGACGAATCGGCCCGGTTGCGCTTCCCTGCAATCCCGCGGCGGGAAAAAAGCGGCCCACCTCGACGAGCGACACGGGCCGCGCGGTCACGTCGACGTCGAACGCCTTGCCGCCCGACAGGCGCATCGTCGCCTTGCCCGCCACCGCCGACTGCGTACCGCGGTCGCGCAGATCGAGATTCATCGTCGCCGCGAACTCGGTCTTGGTCGAGCCGTTCACCGTCGCCGAGCCGGTGAGAATGCCGCCGATCGGCAGCGTCGGATCCCACGTGCGCGCCATGTCCACCTGCAGCGGAAGCATCTCGACCTTGAGATCGCGCGCGCGCACGCCGCCGTTGTCGAGGAAGCCGATCTCGCCCACTCCCGTCACTCGGCTCGCACCTGCTTGGGTGTCGTCGAAGCGCACGTCGCCGTTGACGGCCAATGCATGCCGTCCGCCCTGCACGGTCGCACGCCCCGCGAACACCCCGCGGCGCGGCGACCTGAAGTGCGGAATGAGCTGCTCGAGCGTTTTCGTGCTGAGGCCCGAGAAGCGGAGATTCGTATCGTGAATCGAGATCGTGTCGGCGAGCGTGATGCCGAACGAACCGTCGGCCCTGGCTGCGCCCATTACGATATCGGCATTATGAAACACATATGTCTGCACCGACCCCTTCCACGACATGTCGAGATCGAGCTTGCCGTGCCCGTCGGGCAGCCGAGGATACACCCAGCGCATGTCGGCGAAGTTCGCCGGATCGCTGTGCACCTTGAGCGTGATGTCGCCGGAGCTGAACGCGTAGCGCCCGTCGCCGTTGGCGCGCGACTGCGGCAGCGCGACGTACGCGCCCTTCCACCAGATCGAATCGTTGTTGAAGGGGAACGTCCCCTTGAGATCCCGCACGAGCGCGCCGGGCGCGCGGAAGGGAAACGCATCCATCCGCAGCGACGACACTTCGAGCAACCGATCCTTGCGACCGGGCTCGGCAAGGCGCAGCAGCGGAAAGGTCCCCGTAACCGAGTCGAGCTGCACGGTCTTTTGAAATCCGCCGGGGACCCGCGAGATCATCAACCGCGAACCGCCGCCCAGGGCGACGCGAATGGCGCTGTCGCGCGCCGCCTGTGTCTTCAGTCCTTCGCCCGGCTTCCACTCCGAGCGAACGATGAGTTGTCCGTTGACGACGGACGCATTGGTGAACCGCAGCCAATCGAACCATCCGGTTTGTTGGCTCGCGGGCTTGGGCGTCGTGTCGCGTGGAAAGATCCGCTGCCAGTTCCATGTGCCGCCGGGCGGACGGTCGAGGACGATCAGCGGCTTCACGAGCACGGCATCGTCGATCCAGATGTGCTTCCGCAGCAAACCCATGATCGAGTAGTCGCCCTTGAACGATTCGACCGCCACGAACGGCTTGCCGCTGCTGTCCGTGATCGCGAGGTCGTGGATGGTCATTCCAGTAAGCAGGTTACCGGAGAGCCGACCGATCGTGACGTGCCCGTGCATCGTCCCGTTGAGCGTGTTCACCGCGAACCGCCGCACGCGCTCGCGCCCCCAGTCCGTGCCGGTGAGCACCAGCACCGCGATGATCGCCAGCAGGATGAGCCCGACGATCATCGACAGCCCCACGAGAATGCCGCGTCCCCAGTGGAGCTTCTCGTCGGGCGGTACGACCGTGATGGTGTCTCGCCCGTCGCCCAGCGCTCGACGCCCCTCGCCTTCGCGCCACGCCGCCACTAGTACGCTTCTCCGATCGAGAAGTGCAGCGTCAGGTGGTTGAGAAAGGTCTTGCCGTTCGCGAACGAGCGGCTGACGGCGAGCGGCACGATCACTTGCTTGCCGGTGCTGTCGCGCACCGCCGTCACGACGCCAAGTTTCTCGACACGATTCGGGTTGATGCCGATGTCGACGCGAATCGGACCGACGGGCGACGCGTACCGCACGCCGAATCCGGGCGTGATCGCGCCCGTGCCATGGATGAAATTGCTGACCGTCTGCAGTCCCGCCACCGGCGCGCTGCCGACGATGCCGCCGTCGACGAACACCGCGCCCACGAGATGCCGCAGCGATTGCCCGAGCGGAAGCGGCATGCGGTACTCGAGACTGCCTTCGACCAGCGACGTGCCGCCGAGTGGTTGCGGAATGAAGTCGCCGTTGGAGAGAGCGGGCGTGTTCGGATCGCAGAACTTCACGCCCGCGAGTGTGGCCGCACAGCGCCCACCGTTGATGCTGGTCGCGCTTTTCACCAACGTCGAATCGTCGACCGTCAAAATGCGCGGGCCCAACTGGCTCTCGGCGAATCCACGCACGGAGTTCGCGCCGCCCGCGTAGAAGCGTTTGCGCGGGTGCAAAATGCCCGCGTCCGGTCCGGTACCGAGTGGGCGCACCCAGCCCAGGCGAAGATGGCCGCTGAACACGGACTTCGACCCGCTGCGATGCGTGTAGAACGCGCCGTCCATGAACGCGCGGTTGTAGCGATAGTCGGAGAACGTGAGCGCCGACGCGTTCTCGAAATCGAGCCGGAGCACGTACCCCTTGGTTGGCGAGAACGGAACGTCGGAGCGGTCGATGAACCCGGTGAGCGTCAACGGCGAGAGCGACTGGTGCGAGCGTAGCGTGCTGATCGTCGTTCCGTCGCACACGCCGAAGTTGAAACAGAAATACACGTCGCTCGCTTCGACCCGATTGAGCTCGAAGCGGTAGTTGACGCTCACCGGCGCGCGCAGGCGAACGATGTGCGTGAACGTCGCCTGGCCGCCGTATCCCTGATCGATGAACACGCCCGGGTTGATCGTGCGGTGCGCGAACGTGCCGAAGCCCGCTTGATCCGCCGGCCGCTGGAGAAACGCCGGCTGCTTGAAGTCGATGCTCGCGTTGTACGTGGCCTGAAGGAACGGTGACGCGCTCGCGCCGAACGGCACGTCGGCTTGCACGTCGCGGAACAATCCGCGACCCTGGAGCGAGCTCGCGAGCAGATTGCCGACGGTGCCGTCGATGTCGAGCCGCCGCGCGCCGCCGAACAGATTGTACGCCGTGTAGTGTCCCTCAACCTGCAGGAAGTCGAGGCTGCTGATGCCGGGTCCGACGCGCGCCTCGTGCAGCGGCGCTTCGGTGACGTCGATGTTGATGTTCTTCACGCTGTCGTACTGCACGGGCACGTCGATCGCCGCCAGCTGGAACAGGTTCGACTCGTACAGATTGCGCTGGCTCTCGAGAATGTCCGTCTGCCGGTACAGATCACCGGTGCCGAAGGTCAGTGAATTGAGCACCGTCTTCGCGTTGATCCGCTTGATGCCCGATATCGTCACCCGGCCCACCGTCGTGCGATGGTTCTCGATCAGCGTGAGCCGGACGTCGGCCAGCCGACGCGCCGTGTCGACGCTGACCGTCGTGTCGACGACCGCGTCGCCGTAGCCCTGGTCCCAGAGCTCGTTCTGGAACATCACGCGCATGGAATCGAGCTGCAGGAGATTCAGCGGGTCCTTCGCGTGCAACGTCGTGAGCCGGTTCCGAATCTTGGTCGGAATGAGCGCCGTGTCGTACGTGATGGCGATCTTGCGAATGAGGGTCGGCGGTCCTTCCGTGATCTTGAACGCGACGTGCACCTGACGCCGTGCCGTCTTCTCGACGGTCGTGTCGACCGTCGCGTCGCGATAGCCGATTTTCCAGTAGTAGAGCCGAATGCGCGTGACGTCGCGACGGAATTCGTTCTCGTCGAAGTAGTGCTTGTCCTCGAGCGTCGGCGAGTGGCTGAACAGACAGAAGGGCAGGAGCAACAAGCTCCTGCACTTGGACGCCTGTGTCGAAAGACTCTTCTGGAGGTCGTTCAGATCGGCGTGTTTGACGCCGGTGAACGTGAGCTTCCGGACTTCAGGCGCTTCGCGTTGTTGATTACGCGTGTTCTGAGCGGCGGCTGTCGGTGAGAACACGGCAACCGTCAAGAACACGCATATGAGGGCGTGGCGCATGACGGCCAACTGTAGAGCAAGCTATAGACCCGAAGGCGTATTGTTGTGGCCGGTTAGGCCGCCTGCTTCGCGATGGTTGGGCCGCTTCGCGATGGTTGGGCCGCGCCTACGGCGCCAAGCGCCGGCCCCACCCTGGCGGCCCTAGGCGCCGCCGCCCACACCACCCGCGCGCAAAGCGCGCGGGCCTCACTGCCGCCGCGACTACAGCCCGGCCAGCAACTGATCGTTGCTTGGCGTCGCCGCAATCCGCTTGATCAACCACTCCATCGCGGCCTGCGGCGGCATCTGCGCCAGCCCCCGCCGCAGCGTATACACGCTGTCGATCTGGTCCGGCCGGAAGAGCTTCTCCTCGCGGCGCGTGCCGCTCGTCCCAATGTCGATCGCCGGATAGATGCGCTTCTCGGCGAGTCCACGATCGAGCTTGATCTCACAGTTGCCCGTGCCCTTGAACTCCTCGAAGATCACGTCGTCCATGCGCGAGCCGGTTTCGACGAGCGCCGTCGCGATGATCGTCAGCGATCCGCCGCCCGACGACTGCGGAATGGAGCGCGCCGATCCGAAAAAGGCCTTGGGCTTCGCCATCGCCGTGGCGTCGAGACCACCCGAGAGCGTGCGACCCGTGCCGCGTTCCGCCGTGTTGTGCGCGCGCGCCATGCGCGTGAGTGAATCGAGCACGATGACGACGTCCTTCCCGCTCTCGACGAGTCGGTGCGCGCGATTGAGCACCATCTCGGTGACTTCGACGTGACGCGCCGCCGGTTGATCGAAGCTCGACGACACGACTTCGCCGACGCCCCAGGAGATTGCTTCGCTCACTTCCTCCGGACGTTCGTCCACGAGCAGAATGAGGAGCGCCGCGTTCGAGTGGTTCAGCGCGACGCCTTCCGTGATCGCGTGAAGCAGCGTCGTCTTGCCGGCGCGTGCCGGTGCGACGATCAGCGCCCGCTGACCGTAGCCGATCGGCGCGATGAGATCCACCGCGCGCCGGGTGAGCTCCGGTCCGCCCTTGGCGGGCCGTCCCGTTTCGAGGAACAACTTCCGCTCGGGATACGACGCGGGAAGCGAATTGAAGTCCGGGCGCTTCGCGGCGGCCTGCGGATCGGCGTCGTTGATGGTGCGAATCTCGACGACCGTTGGACGGCCGCGTTGATCGACACCGATCGTCGCGTCGATGAGATCCGCTTTGCGCAGCGAGAACTGTCGCACGACGTGCGGCGGAACGTACGCGTCGCCCGCTTCGGCGAGATAGCTGTTGCCGGACCGCCGGATGAAGCCTGCGTCGCGTGCGGAGTCGAACCAACCGCGCGTTTCGCCGGTGGCCGTGAGTTGAATGGGTTGCTGCGGCTGTCCGCCGCCCTGGTTGCGCTCACCGCCTTGATTGCGCTCGCCGCCCTGACTGCGCTCGCCACCTTGATTGCGGTCGCCGCCATCACGCCCGTCGCGACGCGGACCACGTCCGCGCCCGCGGCGATGTCGGCGTCCGTTGCGGCGATCGTTGAAGCTGCCGTCGCGATCGCGGTGTTGATTGTGGCGATCGTATCCGCCTTGCTGATTTCTTTCGCGGTAGCCGCCGCCGCCGCTGGTGTCGCTCTGTTGCGATCCGCCGCCGGCGCCACTCCCACCGCTTCCGCCGCCGCCGCTTGTGACGGATGGCGCGTTGTCGGAAGAGTATCCGCCGCCGCTGCTCGGACCACTCGGTCCCGTAGTTGTTTGTCCGCCGCTATCCGCCGCGGCGTCGCTACGCTCACTACGATCGGCAGGTTCGCCGCTACGGTCGGGGCGTTCGCCGCTGAACGTTTCCTCGCTCGCGGCGCGCTCACCGCGCGGTGCGCGCGGTTGGCGTGGCTCTTTCGGTCGGCGGCCTCCGCGCGGTTCGCGCGGTTCCCGAGCTTCCTTCGGCTCACTCGACTCGCTCGACTCGCTCGACTCGCTCGGTGCGTCGGCACTACCGCCGCGATCGCGACTGGATGCTGTTTCGGTGCTCACACCGCCGGAATCGGCAGGTGGTCCGCCACCGCCTTCGCCGTCCTCGCGATACGGATTGTCGCCCGTCTCGGCGTTGGACTGATTGGACGGACGTCGACCACGTCCGCGACGAGGTGGGCGTCGACTTTCGCTCATGCAACGTGTGGTGAAAAGGTGATTCTCGGTACTCGGTATTCGAGTCGCTCACGCCCGCTTCGCTTCTCAGGTTCGCGGGCCCTGCTTCATGCTTGTCGAGCGGATTTGTCCCGGCGATTGCCAAAGGACGTATGCTCGAAGAGATCGCTCGCGAATGGCTGCGCGCGATGGATACGATTGTGTGACGGGGCAAAAATCGACGCGACGCGTGCTCTGCTGTCGGTATCGTCAACCCCGCGGATACCACACGCGATGCCGACGATGCTGGCGCTACGGCGCGGCTCTCGACGTCAGGTCCCGATATCGTCCCTCAGTCATCGAGGGATACAGAACCCGGACGTACCAGCCGGAGGGACTACGTCGCGGTCGTGCCGGCGGACGCCAAGAGTATCGCCACGAAACCAGTTTGGCGCAACCCTGGATACCGCCGCTCTCCCAATCCCGGCACCCCCGCGGTGCGAACTTCGTGCCGAATTGGGGCGGTCCCGGTCGGGAAGACCCTTAGCTTATCAGGCATGGCTACCCCATCCAGCCCATCCCCCAACCCTTATTACGATCCAAGTCGCGATCTCGTTGCGCACATCCAGGCCTACGAGCGTTCCGGCGACGTGGGCACGCTGCTCGACGCCCTGCGCGATCTCGCCGCTCGCGCCACCCCCGAGGCGCTGAAAGGCGCCGCGAAGCCGTATACGAGCATGCCCGAAGTGGTGGTGCCGCTCTACGAGCGCATCGTCGCGGCGAGTCCGAACGATGCGCAGGCGATGGTCGTGCTCGCGAACGCGTACTGGCTGACCGGCCGCGGTCCCGCGGCGGTGAACGAGCTCGCGTCGCGCGCGAAGTCGGTCGATCCGACGAATCGCGGCGCGTGGCACCTGTGGGCCTTGGCCGAATCGAGTGTGAGAAAGCGCGTCGAGCGCTGGCTCGAGGTCACGAAGCAATTTCCCGCCGATCAACTCGCGCGCGCGGCCCTCGCGGACAACGCGACGAGTCTCGCGAGTGAGGAAGACGATCCTGTCGCCCTCAAGCTGGCGGTCGATACGTACGAAGGCCTGCTCGCCGAATCGACGCAAACCGCGCAACGGCTGGCGTTGGAGGAGACATTGAGAAAATTAAAGAACTGGAATGCCGGGTCGGCTGAACACGCGCACTGATGAATGACATGGAAGGTGTGAGCGTATGAGCGACTTCAGTCACACGCATGGCGAGGCGCCGGCCGGTTCTGCTGCGTCCGCGCTGGCCGATTTTCGCGAGTTTCGCGAGCGGATGAACACGGAGATTCTCGGCGAGAACAATCTCGTCATCAATCGCTTCTTCGCGCTCGATGGTCGTGCGTACGAACAAGGCGCGCTCGATGTGAAGACGAAGGAGTTGCTGGGCCTCGTCGCGTCCCTTGTGCTGCGTTGCGACGACTGTGTGACGTACCATCTCGTGCGATGCGCCGAGGAAGGCGTGACGCGTGACCAGGTGTTCGAGACGATGTCGATTGGGTTGATCGTCGGCGGGTCGATCGTGATCCCGCATCTGAGGCGGGCGGTGGATCGGTGGAGTGAGCTGGAGCGGACGGCCGGGAAAGGCTGATGTGGCGCATGGTTGCCTCGATTCGGGGCGATGGCCGGACGCGATGGATCGTGAGCGCGTCGTGAGCGCGTCGTGAGCGCATCGTGAGCGCGTAGGCGGGCGGCCAAACAAGGTCGTCCGCCTTTTCCTTGTGCATCACAGTTCTGTCACGTATAACCTTGCACCCTCGCGACGCCGCGGCCCACCCACGTCGTTTCGCAGTTAGCTGGATCTATCACAATGTCTGCTCGTGTACGCGTCGAGATGCTTGGCCGCGCGGTCATCTATGTTGGTGACCGGCGCGTGGAGCCGAGCGCGGAGATGGTGTTTGCGGCGCTGTTGATGTTGGCGCTCGAAAGAGGGAAGGGATTCTCGCGGCAACAGATGGCGGAGATGTTGTGGCCGGACGCGCCGTACGCCACGCGCGCTGGACGGCTCCGCTGGTTGTTGTCGAAGTTGCGGTCGATGGATGTACTAATCGACACGCGATCGACGACGGCTGCGCTCGAGACGAAGGATGTGGAGTGGGATGTAGATGACCTCGGGACGTCCGAACTCACACCGCAGATGGCGATCCTTTCGGGCTATGCACCGGCATTTTCACGGCTGTTTGAGTCGTGGCTGGGCGAATGGCGCACGAGGCTAACGGCGCAGGCAATTCAACTCTTGTCGCAGCGCTTGGAGCGCGCGATCAACCGACGCCCGTGGCCAGAGACACGCGCGGTTGCTGACGCGGTACTCAGCCTCGACCCCCTGCACGAGCCGGCGATCCTGGCCTGCGCTGAGGCGCTCGTTCGAGTCAGTGCGCGGAAGCGAGCAATTTCACAACTCGAAGACTACCTCTCCGAAATTCGTGAAAGGTCTCCGCATGCGGGGCTGCGCGTCGCTGTCTACCTGAACCAGATCAAGAATGAAACGAGTTCATCGAAGGACCAAACGCCATTTGTAGGACGGTCCGAACATTTACGTCACGTCGACTCAATGCTGACGGAGCTCGGTCGAGGAAAGGGTGGAGCAATCGCATTCAGTGGACCCGCTGGAATTGGTAAGACCCGCCTGCTTGAAGAAGCCCGCAATCGAGCGATAGCGGCGAACATTGTAGTCGTCTCTATTCGCTGTCAGCGAAGCGACGTTGATCGGCCGCTCGCCGGTGTGATCGATCTTCTGACGCAATTGTTAGAGTTGCCTGGTGCACTGGGATGCGAGCCGGCCAATCTCACGTTTCTTCGCAAACTCACGCAGCCCGAAGTGAGCCAGCCCGAGCCGGCGTTCGATGTCAGCAGCTCAAATCCAGTCGACCGTCGCATTCAAATCGCGGCGGCGCTCTCGGATTTACTCGGGTCGATAGCGCTCGAGGCGCCGCTTCTCGTTCAGGTAGAAGACATTCATTGGGCGAATCCGTCCGCGGGCTGGCTATGGGAGCAGGTTACCGACGCGAGCGCAGAGTTGGCGATCGGCTGGATGTTCAGCCTGCGTCCGGTGTTAGAAAAGCTGCCGATCGGAGAGCTTCCAGTCATTCCGATCGGTCCGTTGGACGAAGCAGCGAGTCGCGAATTGGTTGAGCAGACGGCGTCGTCGTCGCATCGCGGGTTAGATCATGCGGCTGCCGAAGCGATCACGAGCCGTTCAGCCGGAAGCCCATTGTTCATTCGCGAACTTTCACGACAATGGAAAGTCGGCAACTCTGCTGACATGCTACCACCATCGCTCAACATACTTATCGAGTTGGCGCTGACAAAATTGACGCGGCACGCACTACGAATTCTTCAATCGGCAGCCCTTCTGGGCACATATGCGACTGTTGAGCGAATTCAGAAAGTAAGCGGGTTGACTCAGAGTGAATTGATTGAGGCCCTTCTCGAGTTGGACGCGGCTGGGATTCTCACCACCGATGGGATCGGAGCGATGCACGGTCACGTGTTGTGGGCAGATGCCTCACTCGCCCGTCTTCCATCGAGCGTCAAGATAATACTACACACGTACGCCGCGCGGGCATTCCATGAAGAACATGCTGAGCGGTCTGATTGCCTGCTGTTGTGGCAGAGCGTTCAACATTGGCTGGACGCCGGTCAAACCGAACAGGCAAGAGCGGCCATTGTTAGCGGAGCCACGCATCTGTATCGCGCGGGCTTTCTGAGAGATGCAGCGGTTGCATTTGCTCGTGCCGCCGGGCTCACAGGCGACACGCGCGAGCACTTGATGTTGCTCCGACTACAGGTGGATTCGATGTGGCGAGCCGGAATGTGGACTGACACGCTTGCCGAAATCGATAAGTATCGGGAGCTGGCATGCAAGGTTGATCCCTCGTACAGCGGTCATGATGATCTCGAAATCGTGCGCTTTGACATGAAGCTTGCAGACTTCGACCGCGCGACCGAATTGCTATCCGCTACGCTCGACTGTGTGCGAACGAACCGGGCTACTCGGGAGCATCGGCTTGCCGCGGCCCGAACGGCAACGAAGATCGCGACATTCGTCTGCCCAGATGCATTACACGAACTCAACGACTTCGCGCTCCACTATGAGCCAAGTTCGCCGGCCGAAAACTGGGACCGTCTGCGAATTCGGCTCATGTTTGAGGAACGCGTGGGAAGCATGGTGATAGCGTGCGAGTTGGCTGCAGAGCTTCTCGCGGAAGCGCGAAAGGCCGATGATGTGCACGGCGTTGAACGTGCTTTGAACATCTACGCACGGTCGCTTGCCTTTGCTGGTCGGCTAGACGACGCGCGTTCTGCATGGTCACAAGCGTTCGACCTCGCGAGACGAACTGTACTAACCCACGCTATGGGTTCAGGCCTCGACAATATGTTGGCCGTGAGCATTGACGTCGATGCTCCTGAAGACACCCGAGCACTACTCGAATCCGCTAAACCTACGTGGCAAACTCTTGGAGCGTACGGGGCCAGGCTGTTTATCGACTTAACAATGCGACATCACGAAGCAGCGCAGTTCGTCCGAGAAGCTCGGTTTGATGACGCGTTGCGCACCATACCGAGTATCGAAATGTGCCTATCGATACCGGTTACCCGCTTTCGTGCCCAAGCTCTCGCAACGCATCTCGGCTCTCGCCTAGGTCTTGCGCATCATTCCGGAATTGGTGACATCGCGTCAGCGCTGTCGAACTCTTTTGACTCGTCCGACTACTGGCTTGATCGACCAGCAGCGTTCTTTGCTAGTTATCTCCAACAATTCGGCGCACCCGGCGAGGCCGAAGCCTTCGCGAAGCGATTCATCTCAACCATCCGCCGCGAACTCTACCCACCACCCGCCGAGTTGATCGCACTCGCCGCGAACGCGCCCGCAACGGTCTAACAAATACAAAGGGCCGTCTCAAGAGACGGCCCTTTCGTTCGTCAGCAGCCTCGAGGGCTTTCACCCCGCAGCATCCTGCGTATGCCGCGGCGCCAACGCGGCGACGGCGTCCGTCATATCCCGAAGATCAAACGGCTTCCTCAGAAAGTGACACTTGCACGCCGCGATGAGCTTGTGCGCGCGCTCGGTAATGTCACCGGTCATGAATAAAGTCTGATACCGGAGATGCGGCTGATGCCCCGCCGCCACCTCGAAGATCACGTCGCCGCGCATATCGGGAATGCGCAGGTCGATCAGCATGACGTCCACATGCTCGCTGCGGATGATCGCGAGCGCGCTCTCGCCGGACTGCGCCGCGATGGCTTCATAGCCAGCGCGCGACAGCGCCATCGTGAGGGCCTTGCAGATCGAGGGTTCGTCATCCACCACCAGAACCCGTACCGCCGGACGCTGGACCATCTGCTCCTTCGACTGTGTGCTCGGAATGGGCGCCGGCGGTCGCGACGCCTGACCGCCAGGGTTTCCGAGAATGACCTTCCACGTCATGACTTTCGTCTCCTGCGCCGCACCTGCTCCGCGAGCAGAGCGACCAGCGCATCTTCGTCTACGTCTCTTCGAACCTGCTCGGTCGTGAATCCGGTCAACTCACGCATCTGCTGCGAGAGCTGCCACGGGGAGTGATAGCCGGCCTTGGCTGCCACATCCTTGATCGACCGTCCAGGATCCTTCAAATAGGCATAGGCACGAAGCAGCCGAGCCGACACCACCAAGGCGCGCGCCGAGTAGATCCCGGCGGGCTCGAGATTCCGATACAGCGTGCGGAGGTTCATCCCCGCCGCCGTCGCGAGATCTTGAGCATTTTTGAATCGTACCGGCGACCGAAACAACTGGTCGACCGCCCTCACCACCACCACCGGCAAGCAGGACAGCGGGCTTGCCAGTTCCTGCAGCATTCGATCCCCGAGGGAGAAAGCGGGGATGCCTTCGATTAATTCCAGAAACTTCCGAGGCTCGTCGTCGAAGCGACTGAGTACCACATGTTCGACGCCGGATTTTGCGAGGCGCACGATCGCCTTGATCGATGCGGGCGCCAACGACGTATAGACGATCACCGGAAGTGACGGAAACTGCCTGCGAAGTGACTCGAGTGCTTCGATCTCGACGGAGCCCGTCGCGGCCGGATCGGCGACAACGAGATCGCTAACGAGATGTTGCACCGTGGTTTGAAGCTCCGCCCACGTAACGACTGGTGTGAGCGTATGCTCCGAACCGAGCACAATTCTGAGATGCGAGAGGAGCGAGCGCGGGAGAAAAGCGACGACGTCCAAGCGGGTGCCGGTCGTGGGACTCGTGACACAAAAGCGAGTAAACCTGACACAAAATGCGAGTTTACGCTCCGAGCCGCGAGCCTACTGTTCCGTGCAGATGTTTCCCGCCAAGAAAACACTGCAGAACCCTAGTCCAAATAGACGGAGATCGCGCTGATGAACCGCCGCCCGCTTGTCCTCCTTGCCCTCGTGATTGCCTCCATGGTTGCGTCCGCCTGCTCCGACATTTCGGCGCCCAAGCGGGATGGTGATCTGCCGTGCAGCGGCTTCGTCGATTCGTCGGGTCGCTGCATCGAACCGTAATTCACTCCATTTTTTCAGCATGGGCCCGGGACTAGTTTCCGGGCCTTTGTCTTATATGGCCGCTACGGCCTCTCTCATTTCGTGTATCGCTTCAGCCACTTCCTGAACATCAGCGTCGAGATCCGGCGCCTCGACGTCGAGACTAACACGACGACCGCTACGCGCATCAGCTAGCGCGGATTCAGCTTCGAACAACATTTGATTGAGCCCGTAACGCGACGCCATTTCTATGGCCTGCTCCAGATACGGCACACCGTCTGGCGCGTTTCCAAGGGCGTGATAGCCCCGGCCAACGTGAAGCAGATACATGATTCGGAGCTGCGGCGAGAGATCAGCGTCCCCAAGCTCGCGACGGTATTTGTCGAACTGAAGTTCGATGCGTTGTTGCGCTGCTAGTTCCATCAAGTTCAACTCTGCGACCCAGCGAATGTATTGTTCTTCCGCGGTCGCGACGAGCACGAGATAGGCATCACGTGCTGCCTTCAGCACGCCGAGGAAGCGAAATGCCGTCGCAATGTTGGTCAGAATACGATCGCGCTCACGGTTCGACGATGTAATCGCGAGCGCGTCGTATGAGTAACGAATCGTGCGCTCATATTGACCCGATAGACCGGCGATATAAGCGCGGTCAATCAGCGCACGCGACTGGACGTCCGCGAGCCCTTCGCATCGCGCCTGACCGATAGTCTCCTCGAGGATAGACTCGGCGCGGGGAAAATTGCCGCGCGCAGTGGCGATCTTCGCGTCGCCTAAACGGCCGCGAAGTATTCCTATCATGTCACCCGCCGCGTGCGCGACTTCGGTGGCTCGCTGATACGACGTTGCGGCTGCATCCAACTCACCCATCGTCCGCAAGCAAAACGCGAGCTGCAGGTTCGCCGCAATCGCTAAATCCGAATCCTCCACCGGATGCGCATGCGCCACAATCGCCCCATACACATCCGCCGCCAACC
This sequence comes from Gemmatimonadaceae bacterium, assembly GCA_035606695.1. Lineage (NCBI taxonomy): Bacteria > Pseudomonadati > Gemmatimonadota > Gemmatimonadia > Gemmatimonadales > Gemmatimonadaceae > Gemmatimonadaceae bacterium. The sequence goes on along the minus strand of DATNEW010000050.1, from coordinate 87,999 downwards.
CCCACTTCGCCTCATACTCCAACGCCTGACCATACGCCATCAACCGCGGACACAACGCATGCAGATCGATCGCCGTCGATGACACCATCACATCCACCACCGACGTCAAAATCCGCTTGATCGGCGTCGTCTCCGCAATCTGCGCAATCGCCTCCCGCACCGCACTCACACCCCACGAATCCACGCGAGACGCCGTCGGCCCATCCGCTATCCACGAATCGACAAGACGCATCACCACCAAACCGGCACTCACCGAGCGCCAGCCCGCATCCGTCTCCTCCATCCGCCCCAGCTCCTCGAAAAACGCGAGATGCCGCAGCACACCATCCGAATCCATCACGCCCGACCTCCACTCGCCGGCGAGTAGTGCTCCAGTCTGCACACATCGAACACGCTGCATACGTCGCATACATATACCTCTAAGCCATATATCGGCACCCGCCCCACGATCATCAAGCCCCTGTTCATGTCATTGACACCCGCGAAATGTGACGTTTTCCACATTTCGGTAATCCTCGTCACAAAACTCAAATAAACCGCCCCATTCCATCCCGTTCCATTCCACCCCTGCAACAAAACAACGCTACACACACTCGATTGCTGATGGTCGCGACGCCCACCGCCACCACATTGGACGCGTCAACCCGCCGACGGCACCCACGCCACGCTGGACACACGCCGCCGCCACACACCCCGCGTCCCTCGTCCCCCTCGCGATCCGCAATCAATCATGCATTCCGCCACCACACCCACGTCCATCCTCGCCGCCGCACTCCTCAGCGCCGCGGCCCTCATCATTCCACCGCGCAATACCCCACCCTGTTATACAACGCTCATCGCCGTCGTCGCCCAACCGCCATCGCACATCATCCGGCGCATCGCCACCACCGGAACACGACGCTTCGATGACGCCGGCAGCGGCACCCGCGCCCACTGCACACCCAGCGACACCACCGCACGCTCCACCCTCTTCCGACTCCTCACCCAACAACTCGGCACCGCCGATTCGGCATCTACCACCTGGGTCGACATCGCCAGCACCGACTCGCAAATCGTCCGCGGGGTTCTACCCCGCATCCTCGCCGCGGTACCAACACACGCGACGACATTCACGTTCGTCGAGCTCGTTTACGCGAACACACCGGGATCACTCGACCCCGCGCCGCCACGCCTCGCGCGCGCCGACTCGACCTACGCACGCTGCCTCGCCGACAACGCAGACCTCGAGCGGCGCAACGCGGCCTTCCGCTACGCGTGCTGATGCGCCCCAACGGATTCACACTGTTCGAAATCGTCCTCGCGCTCGCGCTCGCGGCCCTGGTCATCGAAACCGCCGCGTACACCCTCGACCAGCTCGAGACCCAGGGCCGACACATCCAACGCGACGCCACCGACAACGCGCGCGAAGGCACGGGCAACGCACTCCTCACCGACCTCCTCGCCAACGCCATGCCCTCGAACGATACGACGCAGAACTTTGCAGGCGATACGCACTTCGTCCAATACCGCACGCGATGCGCCGAGCCCGCAGGCTGGTCGACGACTTGCGTCATCACCCTCCTCATCGACTCCACACGCGATAGCAGCATCATCTACGCCCAAACCCACGACGGCGGTCTCCTCCCGCTCCACCGCCAACTCGGCACCGCATCCTTCCTCTTCCTCGGCACCGCCGGCGCCGATTCAACATGGAACACCACGTGGCGGACCGCGGTCACCATCCCCGCGGCTCTGGGGATTACCAGCGCACACGACACAACGGTCTTACCAATCGGAGCCGCACGTGATTGATCGCTCCGTCGCCCGCCGCCGCCGCAAGCGCACAGGCTTCGCGATGCTCACCGTCCTCTGGGTGATCACCGTCGCCACGATATCGACAATCGCCTTCGCGCTCACCGGCCGCGTCTCCATCGACGCGGCACGCAATCGCGTCCATCACCAACGCGCGTACTGGCTCGCGATCGGCTGCGCACGAAAGACGCAATCGACAATCGACGCCACCCTCCGCGACGCGATCAACGATGCAGCGGCCAATCGCGCATGGCGCACGCTCGACGCCATCGCCACGTCCGCCTCACACGACACGGCATGCACCATCGCACTCGAAGCCGCCGGCACGCGCATCGACATCAACACGGCCACCGACGAAATGCTGCTCCGACTCGCCGCGGACCAACAACTCCCCAACGCCGACGCTCTCGTCGCCCGCATCGACTCCGCCCGCGACTCAACACGTAGCGTCGTCCTGCTCGACGACGACCGCCATCTCCGCGCACTGCTCTCGTCATTGGCACCATCATTCGATTCCACGCTCACCACCGAACCCGGCCGCCTCTCACTCGCCAACGCGCCCGCATCCGCGCTCGTCGCCACGCCGGGCATCTCGCGCGAAACCGCCGACGCAATCGTCGACCTCCGCACCAGCAACGGCCCGCTCGACGCGCTCACCAACATCCTCGGCCACCTTTCCGCAACCGCCGCCGACTCGCTCATCGCACGATTCCCCGACGCACAGCGCCTCACCACGCCCGATCCGGACGCGTGGCTTCTTCGCGTCTCCGCCTCCAGCGGCACGCCACCCGCAACGGTCGCATTGCAATGGCGCCTCGTCCGCGTCGGCCGCCAAACGCGCGCGATCGCGTTTAGAGTTCTCTCATGACGGCGATCGTCGGCGAATCGCTGTCCATCGTTCGCCTGCGCCAGCTCATCGACACGGTCGCGCCCACCCGGCTGCCGGTCCTCATCGAAGGTCCAACCGGCAGCGGCAAGGAGCTCGTCGCCGCACGGCTCCACGCCGCCAGCCGACGGTCGGGCTCACTCGTCGCGTTCAACGTCTGCGCGCTCGGCGATTCAATGTTCGAGGACGCGCTCTTCGGCCACGTCCGCGGCGCCTACACCGGCGCCATCGGCGAATCCCTCGGATTCCTGCGCGAAGCAAACGGCGGTTCGGCATTCTTCGACGAGATCGGCGGCCTGCCGCTCGCCCAACAAGCCAAGCTGCTGCGCGCAATCGAAACGGGCGTGTTTCGCCCCATCGGCTCGAGTCGCGACGCACGCAGCGACTTCCGGCCCATCGCAGCCACCAACGAACCGCTCGCGTCCCTGATCGCCGACGGCCGCTTCCGCGCCGACCTCGCCCATCGCCTGAGCGGAATCGTCCTCACCGTTCCGCCACTGGCCGATCGCATCGAGGACATCCCAATCCTCGCGGCGCACTTCACCCGCCTTTCCGACGCCTCGTGCAAGCTCACACGGCGCGCGGAGTGTCTGCTTCAGCAACGGGCCTGGCCGGGCAACGTCCGCGAGCTGCGCCAGGTGATCGACACGGCGGTCGTCCTGTCGCGCGACCAATCGACGCTCGACGCCGACGCGATCGAGCTCGCACTTCGCCACCGCTCGTCATCGCTATTGATCGCCGCGCCTCCCGGAATTCCGGCGCGCGAGCCATCCAGCCGCGAACGCGACCAGCTGGTCGCACTCCTCCAGGACGCAGACTGGAACACCCGCCGCCTCGCCCGCCGGCTTGGCATCCATCGCGCGACGGTCTACCGTCGCGCGAAACGGCTCGGGATTTCGATGCGGATCGAGTGTCGCGTTATGGGCGCGCCACTGCCGCTACTCTGACGACGCAGCCCGCTCCTCGACCTCACCCTCAGCAGCCTCGGCAGGCCGTACGTCACGGACTTTTGGGCCGCGTTCGAGTACTTCATTACAGCAGGCCAACAGCACGGCCTCGAGCGCCTCGATGCCGTCATCGGTCGCCTCGAGGAACAGATCCTTCACGACCGACTCCGCGCGCTCCAGCTGATTGATCAGCATCTTCGCATGGACCCGGCTCGGCATCACGCCGCAGACCTTCGCGGTGGCTCGATTGCCGATCGGCTTGCGCAGAACGATCACCGTCGCGCGCTTGCCGGGTTGCATGAAGTAATCGGACTTCGCCGTCCGCTGGTTCTTTTTGTTTTGATTCGACGGTCGCGCTCGCCGTCCCTGTCGGGCCATGTCGCTCCGCTCTCGACGCGGTTTTCACATAAAGAATACATCAGGTGGCCAGTCCGCGCGCCACCCCGTATGATAGCGCAATCGCACCAAATTCGTTGAGCACGGATTGTGCTTTCTGGAGGTCGAATCCGTGGAGGTAGTCGTGAAGAAGATCCTGTTACTGTTGGGAGCCGGCCTACTGATGGCCGCTTGCTCCGATTCGCCCAGCGCTCCATCAGCGGCCAAGGCGCCCAATGCGCACCCGCAGCGCGACGAAATCACCTGCCGAAGCGGTTACATCGTCGCCTACGATCAGGACGGCAACCCGTACTGCGCGCCGATCGACGGCAGCGCTCCCAGCCCCTGATCGCTCGTGGGAGCGGCCGATCAGGCCTGCTCCCGATGTTCGTCGGCGGCTGCCGCCTTCCGCGCCAGCCGCTCGACCAGCGGTAGATCGTTCGCGGCCGTCGCCAGGTCGCGCGCCCGGGCGTAGCACCGCGCCGCCGTGGCAAAATCCTCTCGGACCTCGCTGATCCTGCCCATGATCTCGAGACACTCCGCCTGCCGTACGGGATTGCGGGCCGTCGTGAAATGCCCCAGCGCTTCCGTCAGCAGGGACTCGGCAGCCTCGAGATCACCGATCGCCACGTGCGCCGCCGCCTGATTCTGCACCGCGGTCAACAGCACATCCAACGCGTTCAGCCGGCGGGCGATTCCGACCGATTCCATCCCGATCTCGATCGAGCGCTCCGCGTCGCCCCGATCCAGCGCCGCCTTCGCCGCGTTCGCGAGCGCGATCGCCAGGCCGACCTCGTAATTCGCCGATCGAAATGCCGAAATCGATGCGTCGAAATACTCATCTGACTTCTCGAACTCCCGGCGTTCGGCGGCGCTCCGCCCGAGATTCTGGAGCGTGATCCCGCGCACGCGATGCGACTGCGCCAGCGCCAGGGCTTCGAGCGCGATCACGTCGGCGTCGTCGAAGAACCCCTGCAGCTGCAGCGCGCCCACCTCGATGTTCAGCGCTTCGGCGGCCAGGTCGTTCGTGCCGATCGCTCGGGCGATGCGCACCGCTTCGCGCGATTCGACTCGCGCCTCGGCCCAGCGCGCCATGCTGCGATACACCCGCGCCACGCGCAGCCGCGCCTCGGCCTCTTCGGGCTCGGTCGGACGCGCCGCGAGCGCATCGCGATACGCCTCGAGCGCCCGCTCCAGGGTCCCCGCTTGCTCGAATCGAAACCCGCGTTCGAGATGTGCGCGCGCCGCCGAAATGGTCCGGCTTGGCTCGCTAGTCGATTCCATGTATGAGTTGCAGCGAGGTCTGTTTTGGCGTTGCGCTGAACAATAGCTTAAGGATATCCGCTTCGCTCACTCTAGACGGAGACCGGCATGGACGAGAAACAGCTTGCGAAGCTCATGAAGAAAACCATGGCCAAAGCCAACAAACCGAAAGCGTCCCAACGGCGTACATATGATGCGACGCTCGACGTTACGCGGCCCAGGGAAAACGACAAGGATACCGAGGCGGCCGAGCTCTTCGAGATCATGAAGAAGAGAGAGTTCTAAACTTTCTCGGCGGAATTCCGAGCGTAGGTGCGAAGCGCCGAAGTGAGGAACAATAAATGTCCAAAATAGAAAAATCAGACGCGGAGTGGGCAAAGGAGCTCACTCCCGAGCAATACCGCATCGCGCGCGAAAAGGGAACCGAACGCGCGTTCACCGGCCAGTATTGGGATTCTCACACGCCCGGCGTCTACAAATGCGTGTGCTGCGGCGAGCCGCTCTTCACGTCGGACACGAAGTTCGACTCCGGCTCGGGCTGGCCGAGTTTTTATGATGCCCTCAATGCGGGCGCGATCGCGACGGAAGAGGACAACGGCCACTTCATGCGGCGGACCGAGATCCACTGCGCCAAGTGCGGCTGTCACCTCGGCCACCTGTTCGACGACGGACCGAAGCCCACCGGTCTTCGCTACTGTGTGAACTCCGCGTCGCTCAAGCTCGACGAGAAGAAGTAGCCTTACGGCACCGCGACCTTCGAGTCCGGGCTCCGGTGGTCGTTCGCGCCGTACGCGACGCCGTCGCGCACGATGATCGAATGGCCGTCGCCCTGCACGCCGCCGAAGCGAACGGCATGACCCATCGCCTTCAGGCGCTCGGCGGTTGAATCCGGAATCGCGCCGCGCTCGAACGTGACTTCGTCGGGCAGCCATTGGTGGTGGAAGCGGGGCGCATCCACGGCCTGACGCACGTTCATGTCGAACGCCGTCGCGTTGAGGATGATCTCCATGACCGTATTGATGATCGTGCGCCCGCCCGGCGACCCGGTCACCATGAACAGCTTGCCGTTCTTGGTCAGAATCGTGGGGCTCATCGAGCTGAGCATGCGCTTCCCGGGCGCGATGAGATTCGCCGGCGTGCCGATGTCGCCCGTGACGTTCGTCTCGCCGGGCTTCTTGTTGAAGTCGCCCATCTCGTTGTTGAGAATCATCCCTGTGCCGCGAACGACGACATGCGAACCGAATCCGCCCTCGAGCGTGAAGGTGTTCGACACGGCGTTGCCGTCCTTGTCCACGACCGAGAACTGCGTGGTCTCATCGTGCTCGGTCGACGCGATCTGCGACACGATGTCCTTGCCCAGCTCGACGCTGCTCGACGCGTGATTGGGGTCGATCGTTTGGGCGAGCGACTTCGCGTACGATTTCGACATGAGCCGAGTGAGCGGCATGTCCTTCACGAAATCCGGATCGCCCAGGTAGCGGGCGCGATCGAGATAGCCGCGACGCATCGCTTCGATTTCGTAATGCAGCGTCTGTGGCGCCTGGGGCCCGAGCTTCGCGATATTCAAGTTCTCTAAAATGTTCAGCATCTCGACCATCGTCACGCCGCCGCTGCTCGGCGGCGGCATGCCGATCAACGCATAGCCGTTGAAGGTGCCGGTGATGGGCTTGCGCGCTTTCGCTTCGTATGCGGCGAGATCCTTCTTCGTGATCAGCCCGCCGTTTTCGGCCATCGTCGCGGCAATGCTGTCGGCGATCCAACCGGTGTAGAAGGCGTTCGGCCCTTTCGTGGCGATCGCGCGCAGCGTTCGTGCGAGATCCTTCAACACGAGCGTATCGCCCTTCGCCCACGGTCCGCCGCCGGGTTTGCCATACGCGGCGACCGACGCGGGATACCGCGCCATCTGGCCGGCGACTTCGCGATTGAGCGAGCGCGCGAGCGCCTCCGACAGCTCGAAGCCATGCTCGGCGAGCTCCGCGGCCGGCATCACGACGTCCTTCCACGCGAGTGTGCCGTACCGCTTGTGCGCCATGGCCAGACCGCGAACCGTGCCCGGCACTCCGGGCGCGAGATAGCCCGTTGCCGTGCGCTGGCGAACGATCTTGCCCGTCGAGTCGAGGTACATCGTCTGCGTCGACTTGAACGGTGCGCGTTCGCGATAGTCGATCGCGACCGGTGCCCCCTTCGCGGGCCGAACGATCATGAAGCCGCCGCCGCCGATGTTCCCGGCGCTCGGGTGCGTCACCGCGAGCGCGAACGCCGTGGCCACCGCGGCGTCGATGGCGTTGCCGCCTTTGCGGAGGATCGCCGCGCCGACGTCCGACGCGGGCGCCGACGTCGACACGACCATGCCATGCTTCGACGAAACGATTCCGCTGTCAGTTTGCGCGCCAACCGCGCCCGCGACGCAGATTGTACACAGCAGGGCGGTGACGCGAGCGAGGGGGCGAAGCATTCGGAAGCCTCTGGTTGCCGAGTGTAAGGGAACTTACTGGCGAGTTGCCGCCACTGTCGAGGCGCTGGACCAGGCGTCAGTATTGTCTCGGACACTCGATCGTTTCGCGCTCGCGCTCGCATTCGCACGTGCGAGCGAGCCACTCATCACAGCGTCAACCATGTCAACCGACCGCCGCACATTCATCAAAGCTTCCGCCGTCGCCGCCGGCGCGATTGGCCTCGATACGCTGCCGAAGATCTCGATGGCGCAGCCGCCGGAACTCCTGGGTGCCGACGCGCCGAGCATCGAGCGCGCGGCCAAGTCGCTCGACATTCTCATTCTCGGGGGCACGGGGTTCACGGGGCCCGAGCAGGTCGAGTATGCGATCGCGCGCGGGCACAAGGTCACGCTGCTGAATCGCAACCGCACGCGTCCGGATTTTTTCAAGGGGCGCGTCGATCAGCTCATCGGTGATTTGAATGCGGACGTCAGCGCGCTCAAGGGCCGGAAGTTCGACGTTGTGATCGACAATCCGACGACCGCACCGGCCTGGGTGCGCAACGTCGCGCAGTACATGAAAGGGAACACGAATCACTACATCTTCATTTCGACCATTTCGGTTTATCCCGACAACAGCCACGCGTGGGTCGACGAGAGCGATCACACGACGCCGGCGCCGGCAGGCGTCGATCTCTACGCGGTGAAGCCGGCGGATTTCGGCCGCATGTACGGCGTGCTCAAGTCCGAGTCCGAGCATGAAGTCGCGCGGCAGTATGCGGACATGTACACGATCATTCGCCCGGGCCTCATCGTCGGTCCGCTCGATCGGTCGGATCGATTCACCTACTGGCCGTACCGCATCGACAAGGGCGGGGAAGTGCTCGCGCCGGGCACGCCGAACGATCCGGTGCAGATCATCGATTCGCGCGATCTCGCCGAATGGACCATTCGCGTCGCGGAAAACCACACGCTCGGAACGTTCAACGCGACCGGTCCGGCGAAGCCGTTGTCGCTCGCCGAAATGCTGTACGGCATCAAGGCGGTGACGACGGCCGGCGCGCAATTCACATGGGTGCCGTGGAGCTTTCTGCAGGAGCAGGGCATTCGGCCGTGGTCGAACATGCCGGTCGTCGTACCGGATACGCCGGAGCGCGCCGGGTTTTCGCGACGGAGCGTCGACAAGGCGATTGCCGCCGGTCTGACGTTCCGTCCGCTCGCGGTCACCGCGAAGGATACGCTCGACTGGAACAAGACGCGTCCAGCCGCGGAGCTCGAGGCGTTGTCGCAGGGAAAGATCGCGGGGATTTCCGCGGAGCGTGAGGCGCAGGTGCTCGCGGCGTGGAAGCAGAAGCAGGCCTCGAAGTGATGACATCGGCAACCGAAGGGCAGCACGAAGGTCGGTTGCATCGGTTGCTTCGCCGCGCGGTGGACGTGCGCGCGGATGAAGTGCGTCCGATGATGATCTCGTTCTTCTTTTTCTTCTTCCTGCTGAGCAGCTACTTCGTGCTGCGTCCGATTCGCGAAGCGGTCGCCGCGGCGTCGGGCGTCACCAAGCTGCCGTGGTTGTTCATGGGGACGCTCGCCGGCACGCTCATCTGCAATCCCCTTTTCTCCGGACTGGTCGCGCGCCTGCCCGTGCGCCGAGTGATTCCGATCTCATATCACTTTTTTACGGCGTCGTTCCTTGTGTTCTACGTGGTGCTGCGTTTCGTGGCCGCGGGCGAAGGATCGACCGTCGCTCTCTGGATGGGACGCGTGTTCTACGTCTGGATCACGGTGTATGCGTTGTTCAATACGTCGATCTTCTGGACGCTGATGGCCGACTCATGGCGCAGCGAACAGGCGAAGCGCGTGTTCGGATTCATCGGAGTCGGCGGAACGGCGGGATCGATCATCGGGTCGGCCGCGACGGCCTCGCTCGCGCCGTTCGTCGGCGCGGTGAACATGCTGCTCGTGTCGGCGGTGCTCATCGAGCTGGCGGTGCTGACCATCACCGTGTTCAAGCTGGAGTCGACGGCGCACGACGTTCGGCCGAACGGCGCGCGCGACCGCGAGGTCATCGGCGGCAGCGTGTGGGCCGGGTTCACGCACGTGGTGCACTCGCCATATCTCTTTGGAATTTGCATATTCCAGATATTGTATGTCTTCGGATCCACGGTGCTGTATTTCGCGCAGGCCGACATCGTCGGCCATCGTTACACGACGATGACGGCGCGAACGGCCATTTCGGCGGACCTCGAGCTGGGGGCGCAAACGCTCACCGTGATCACGCAACTGTTCTTCACGGGACGCATCCTGCGCTGGTTCGGCCTGGTGGTCGGTCTCGCCGTTCTGCCCGTCGTGAGCATGCTCGGCTTCGGCGTGCTGGGCGCGTTTCCGGTCTTCGCGACGGTCGCGGTGTTCAGCGTCGCGCGGCGCGGAATGAACTTCGCGGTGACGAATCCCGCGGTCGAAGTATTGTTTACGGTAGTACGCCGCGAGGACAAGTATAAGGCGAAGAACGTCATCGAGACGTTCGTCTATCGCGGCGGCGATCAGCTCGCCGCGTGGAGCTATGCTGGGCTCGCGGCGCTTGGACTGGGGTTGGGCGGCATCTCGTTCGTCGCCGTACCGATATCGGCGATCTGGCTGGGACTGGCGGTCTGGCTCGGCCGCCGGCAGGCACAGCTGGCCGCGGGCGATGCCGCTCGGCAGTATTCGCCTTCGGGGCCGATGTCGGGGCCGATGTCGGGGCCGATGTCGGGACCGGGGATCGTTGAACCTTCACGCCAACCGTTATGACCACCACTACCTCGACGACAGCGATCCTTCGTCCGCAAGCCGACGAATACTTGTCGTATTACGGCAAGTACATCTCGCAGGTGCCGGACGGCGATCTGCTGTCCCTGCTGCGCGAGCAGCTCATCGATTCCGTCGCGCAGATTCGCGCGCACGGCGATCGGGCGGACTTCGCGTACGCACCCGGCAAGTGGACCATGAAAGAAGTGGTTGGCCATCTGTCGGATTGTGAACGCATATTCGCATATCGCACACTGCGCGTCGCGCGCAACGACCAGACCAATCTTCCCGGATTCGACGAGAACGCGTTCGTGACCAATGCGAATTTCTCGCGCCGGTCGCTCGATGATTTGCTCGAGGAGCTGCAAGTCGTCCGCACCGCGACGATTCACCTCGCCCGCCAGCTCGACGAAGACGAGTTGACGCGCCGCGGCTCGGCCAACGGCGCCGAGATTACGCCGAGGGCGCTGTTGTACATCGTGGCGGGGCATGAGCGGCATCACGTCGGGCTGCTCCGCGAGCGGTACTGGACGTAAGCGAATCACGCAGTCGTCGTCGCGCATCGGCGAAGGGGGGCATATGATGCGCTGGTGGTTGAGCTCGCGCGCGGTGCGTATCACCGCGCTCGTGGCCGCGGTGGTCAGCGTCGTGTTTCACGCCGCGGCGATCACGGCCTGGGTGTTCGCGACGCTGCCGCAGCCGAACGTCGAGCAGGGCAGCATCGCGAATCACGTCTTCTACATTCCGCCGCCGGACCGCGCGCCAACCGCCGGCGGCGAAAAGACGGAACGCGTGACGTATGTGAAGGCGCCAATCGAGGGCCCGGGGACGGGCGAAGGCGCGCGCATGATGGGCGAGGCGCGTCCGACGTCGGCCGATCAAACCGTTGGGCGCGACACGGCGACGACGGCAACTGACACCGTCGCCACGCGCGCTGGTCCGCCGGCGACGGGGCAGGACTCCGTATATTCGGTACTCGACGTGGACACCGCCGCGGTGCGCTCGACATCGAGCGCGGCGCCGGCGTATCCACTCAAGTTGCTGGCGCAACACATTCAGGGATACGTGGACGCTCAATACGTGGTGGACACGACGGGATTCGCCGACACGACGACGTTCATCGTGCTCAAGGCGACGCACAACGACTTCGTGACGTCCGTGCGTGAAGCGTTGCCCTACATGCGCTTTTCGCCGGCGAAGATCGGCACGGCCAAGGTGCGGCAGCTGGTGCAACAGCAGTTCAGCTTCCGCATCACCGACACGAACACCGTGGCGCCCAGGGTCAAAAAACCATAATCGTGCGACATACGCTGCGCCTGCACGGCGTCATCGTCGGCCACTCGGAGCTCGAGCACATCGAGCCCGGCACCGGTCGCGCGTGGGGAGCGTTTCGTCCCGGACTTGGCTACGAGCTCGTGCAGCCTGTCTTTCGACTCTTCGCGCACGCGGTGCCGCGCGACGGATCAGCGCGAGATGAAACGGTGCTCGCGCGCTACTACAAGGCGCGCGATGCGTTGCAGCTCGAGCTGCAGGATGCGAACGGCGCGCCAATTCCGACGTCGGCGATTCACATCGCGGACTATTCGGTCGAGGAGGGTGCGAGCGCGATCGAGCTCGATGTGCTGATCGCCGACGAGTCATACTGGGAGCGTCGAGGCGCGCGTTAGTCTCGCGCGCGCGAGTCTCGCACGTCGATGACCGTGGACAGAGTCGATCGCTCCGGGCCGGGGATGTCTCCCGGCGAGCGGTACACTCTCGTACGTCCGAACGCGGTACCCTCTCGAACGCCCTACGCCCCGACGAGCGCCACGAGACGATCCACGAACGCGGCTTGCGCGGCGTTCATTTTTTCACGCGCCGTCGCCACATCGAACCAGGCGCAACGATCGACTTCCGGAAACTCGATCCACCGTCCCGATCCGCGCGGCCACTCCGTGCGCATGCTGTTGCTCTGAATCGCATCGGGATCCGCGTCGCCTTCCCAGGCCCAGGCGTGAACCGTCTTGCCGGCCTTTTGCTTGATCGCGCCGAGTGGAAGGAACGGCCCCGCGGGTTCGATGCTCGTCTCCTCGCGGAATTCGCGGCGTGCTCCGTCGAGGAGATCTTCGCCCTCGTCGACGATGCCTTTCGGAATCGTCCAAGCCGCCGCGTCGCGCTTGGACCAGAACGGTCCCCCCGGATGCGCGAGAAACACCTCCAACGCGCCGTGCGAACGTCGAAACAGCAACAGCCCCGCGCTGACCGCGGCGCGAGCCGTCACCGATGACGGAGGCCGAGTCCGGCCGCGACGGTGTCCGCGAAATCGTCAACCGCGTCGAGCGTGCGCGCGACGAATTGCTGAAATGCGTTGCGGCGAATCCACGAATCGGGATGGCGCGCGTGGCGATTGGGCGGTTCGGGCGTGGCCGTCGCGACCGCGGTGCGCGGTCCGCGCGGTGGAGGCACGAGCGCGCCACTCGGCTGGGTCGGAGGAATGTCGGCGTTGTCCATGACGATTCCTACGCGCCCACCGCGGCGTTGGTGTCTCCGGTTCGGTCGAACGTGAGCTCGAGGGCTTCGCCGGCCGGCACCGCGGACCAGCGATCGAACAGCGCGGCGCGGCGACGACGAATGGCGTCGAGTCGCTCGGCGGTCATGCGGAACGTCGTTGGCGGCAGCCCGTGCTCATTGCAATACGTATCGATCTTCCAGTTGAAGTCTTCCGCTGAATCCCGCTGACCACTGGCGCGCTCGACGTCGAGGAACCCGACGATCAACTCCGCAAGAAGCGCTTCGTCGGGAATCGCGGCAACCCCGTTCGCCTCGAACGAGCCGATGTCCCAACCCTCGGCGACCAATCCGTAAAACGCGCGGCGAAATCCCAAGGTCGACTCGACGGCAAAGTGCGTGAGATCGTGGAGCGGAAAGAAGCGGCCCTGCGAGCCTTCCTGCCGCTGCCACGTCACCGAGCCGTCGGCGCGCGTGCAGCTCAGCGCGGCGGAGCCATCCGTCTTCTTCTTGATTCGGATCACGAGGTCAGGCATTCGCTACGCTCCGAGCGAGTCGCGCGCGGCGGTGGCGCGTTTCCCAGATGTGTCCGACGACGAGTCCGATCACTGCACCGAAGAGGCCGCCGGTGATCGCACCGACGACGGCGGCGATCTCGAAGTCGGCCAGCCCGCGTCCCGCCACGTGTCGTCGCACGCCGCCGAGTACGACACTCCAGGTCGCGGTGGCCCACCAGAGTGAGAGAAACACTCCGCCCGCGACCGCGAAGCCGTTCGAGAGCGCCTCGCGGCGCGGCTCGTAGAAGTCGTTGACGATCGTGCCCAGCCGCGCCTGATCGCTCTTCCATGCGTTTCCGCGCATCCACCCCGACCGCAGCACGACCACCGACACGAGCGAGACGCCGACCGCGACCCACACGGCCGGCGTTTGCGTCCGCGGCAACATCGCCTGTTTCGTATACTGTAATACTAAAACGCTCACGACCGCCAGCAACAGGGCGTAGTAGAAGGCGATGCGGAGCGGCGAGTTCATTCGAGCATCACTTGTTCGACGTCGTCATGACCGGCGGCGCCTGCTTCTCCCACAGGAAGCGGTGCAGGAAGTCCGTGCTGTGGTTCCAGACGGCGATCCACCGGCTGTGAATCAACGACTCGTGCGTGTCGTCCGGGTTCACGGTGAGCTCATAATAGATGCCGTGCGCGCGCAGGAGCTGCACGAGACCGATCGTCTGCGAGAAATCCACATTGCGGTCGTCGTCGCCCTGCACCAGGTACACCGGCGATTTCCAGGTGTTGATGTGCGCCGCCGATGACGACTGATACGCGAGGTTCGTCGAATCGAGTGAGCTGCCGTAGAGGTGGACGCCCGCCATGTCCACGCCCGCCACGAAAATGTCCGAGTTGCGCGCGAGAGCCTGCGAGGTGAGCAGGCCGCCATACGACAGGCCCCAGATGCCGACGCGGGCCGGATCGACGTCCGGGCGTGACTGCAGGTATTTGCCGCCCGCCAGCACGTCCTGATACTCGGAGTTGCCGCGCCCTTCGGTGTTCGGCGCGCGGCGGAACGAGTTGCCGTAGCCGATGCCGCTGCGGTAGTTGATCGAGAGGACGATGTATCCCTGCGACGCGAGGTACTCGTTGTACGCGTACGCCCAATGATAGAACTGCATGTAGTGGTAGGCGGGGAGCATCTGCCGCACCGGCCCGCCGTGCACGAACACCACCGCCGGCCGCTTCTCGCCCGGCTTGAGATCCTTGGGCAGGAACAGCTGATTATGAATCTCTAAACCATCGGCGGCGTGCGTGATCACGATCTCCGGCGTCACGTGCGCGCTCTGCGGGAAATCCTTGAGCATCGCCGCCGTCGGATACACGATCTTCGTCGAACCGCCGTCGACCGGGACAATGCCCACCGACGCGGGTTGACTCGCGCCGAAGTACAGCACGGCCATCGACTTTCCGTCGGCGAGCAGCGTCGGCGAGACTTCGACACCGTCGTCGGTCGAGATCTGGCGCGGCGTACCGCCCGTCACCGGCACGGCCCAGACGTGCCGCTTCTCGATGTCCTTGGCGTTCGTCGCGTAGTAAAACGTCTTGCCATCGCGCGACACCGTCGTCGTCACGAACGTGCGATCGGCGACGCCGTCGTTGATCAAGCCGTCGGTCGTCGTCAACAGCACGGGCTCCGCGTATCCGCTGCCGCTCACCGGGACAGAGAACCAGCGATCCCACTCGTCGTTCGGACGTTGCGCGGTGAAGACGACGTGATCGCCCGCCCACTCAATGCCGTTGATCGCGTTGAACACGCGCTCGTTCGGCTGATTGTGCCAGAACTCGCGCGCTCTGCCAGTCGCGACGTCGGCGACCATGAACGACAACGTGTAGCCGCCCGGGAACGCCGCGCGATACAGGCCATCGATGCGTTGCGGAGTCGAGTCGTTCGCCTGGCCGAAGCCGCCACGACCGCCGCGTCCACCGCCTCCGTTCCCGCCGCGACCACCGCGCGCCGCGGCCGGACCCGCGGGGCCACCAATGCCGCCGGCGCCTTGCTGCGCCTGATTCCCGAACGGCGTGCCGGGGCGACGAATGAACGCGATCTGCTTCCCATCCGCCGACCACACCGGCGCGGTATCAAAGTCCACACTCGGCGATACGAAATCGACGCGACGCGTCTTCATGTCGAACACGCCGACGAACGAGTGATTGTCGCGCGTGCTCACGAACGCGAGCTTCGATCCGTCGGGCGACCACACCGGACTGCTCTGACGACCCCACTCCTTGATGAACGGCACGCCGCCCGTGTCGATGCCAGCCGTTACGCCTTTCGCGACACGTGCATGGAAGATCTGCCCGTCCCGCACGAAGACAACATGCTTGCCGTCCGGCGAAAGCTCGGGACCACTCCCGCCGCGGCCGCCGAATCCGCCGGCTTGCTGCGTCTCGGTGTTGGCGATCGATGCAAGCCGCCACGCGCCGCTGCCATCGGTCTTCGCTGCCCACACCGCGCGATCGGGGCCCGCCGGATCGTGCGACGGATTCGCAACCCAACCCGCGCGATTCTGCGCGGATCCGCGCACGAAGATCGCGACGGAGCCGTCGTCGGACAATTTCACCGAGCTGACGTCGACGCCGTCATCGTTCATGAAGTTGGTGAGGCGCACCGCCTTGTACGCCGGCGCGACGGCCGTGTACACGTTGCGCATGCCGCGCTCGTACGTGACCCACGCCAGGCGATCCGCTTTTTTGGCGGCGCCCATCTCGAGCGGCGACGGCGGCGACATGAATTGCTCGAGCGTCGGTCCGGCCACTCGCTCCGGGGCGACCGCGGCCGCTTTCGCGTGGTATTGCGGTCCTTCCTGACGCGACGGCGTGTGATTCTGCGCGGCCGCCGGCACCGCCCCAGCGACGAGCGCAACAAGTGGAACGAGCGACGCGCAGGCGGACGAACGAATGCGTGACATGATCAATCTCGAGGAGGTGGGACGCTCTGGAAGGTCATCAGGCAAACGCTCTGGCGAGCCAGACCGTTGCATCCATGATTTTGCGTCCCGTGCGCGCTCGCCGCTAGCCAGGCAACGCTCGATGCCGTCCAGCACGGCACGATCTCTGACACCCTCAAAAGGGCGATGACCCTGCTGCGCCTGAACGAACGCGGACTCTACTGCTCGGCCGGCGACTTCTACGTCGATCCGTGGGAGCCGGTGTCTCGCGCGGTGATCACACACGCACACGGCGACCACGCGCGTTGGGGCTCGGCGAACTACCTCTGTTCGCGCGAGGGCGCGGGTGTGCTTCGCACACGACTTGGCGCCGAGTCCCCGATTCAGGCCGTGGAATGGGGCGAGGCTGTGAACATCAACGGCGTTCGCGTCTCACTGCATCCGGCGGGTCACATCCTCGGCTCGGCACAAGTGCGCGTCGAACACCAGGGCGAGGTGTGGGTGGTTTCGGGCGACTACAAGACGGATCCGGATCCGACGTGCTCGCCATTCGAGCTCGTACGATGCCACACCTTCATTACCGAAAGCACCTTCGGCTTGCCGATCTACCGATGGCCGCCCGAGTGGCAAGTGTTCGATCAGATCCGCGCGTGGTGGCAGACGAACGCGCACGCCGGCCGCGCGTCCGTGCTCTTCGGCTACGCGCTCGGCAAAGCGCAGCGATTGCTCGCCGGCCTCGCTGACTGTGACATCGGCCCGATCTACACGCACGGCGCCGTCGAGCGATTGAACGCGGATTATCGCGCAGCCGATGTTCGAATCGCGAACACGCGTTATGCCGGCGATCTGCCTCGCGGGCACGGCTTCGCCGGCAGCTTGATCGTCGCACCGCCGTCGGCGTCGGGTAGTACGTGGCTGCGCCGCTTCGGTGAAATCTCGACGGGGTTCGCGTCTGGCTGGATGCGCGTGCGCGGTGCGCGCCGGCGCCGCGCGGTCGATCGTGGATTCGTGCTCTCGGATCACGTCGATTGGCCGTCGCTGCTCGCGGCCGTGGAGGGAAGCGGGGCCGAGCGAGTGTGGGTGACGCACGGAACGCGTGAACCGCTCGTGCGATTGCTGACCGAGCGTGGCATCGACGCGCGCGCGGTGTCGAGCCTGTGGAAGGGCGAAGAAGATCTCGATCCCCTCGACCTCGCCGGGGAGGATGTCCCGGCGTGAAGCGTTTCGCCCAGCTGTACACCGCCGTCGACGAGACCATGCGGACCACGGAGAAAGTGGACGCCATGGCGGAGTATTTCCGCACCGCGGCCGCCGCCGATGCGGCGTGGGCGGTCTATTTCCTGAGTGGCGGCCGGCCGAAGCGGCTCATTCCGGTGCGGCGGCTGGCGCAGTGGGCCCTCGAGGAATCTGGTATACCAGAATGGTTATTCGAGGAGTCTTATGACTCGGTCGGCGACCTGGCGGAGACCATGTCGCTGCTGCTGCCCGACGCGACCGGCGAATCCGACGTCCCGCTCCATCGATGGATCGAGGAGCGAGTGCTACCGTTGGCGCGGCAATCGGAAGACGAGCAGCGCGAAAGCGTCATGCAGGCGTGGCGGCAGCTCGGCGGAGCCGAGCGGTTCGTCTGGAACAAGTTGATCACGGGCGGATTTCGCGTTGGCGTATCACAACAGCTCGTCGTCCGCGCGCTGTCACGGGCGACGGGCGTCGCTGAAGCGGTGATCGCGCACCGGCTGGCCGGCAAGTGGGAGCCAACGCCGGCCGCGTACGCAGCGCTGTTCGCGACGGAGACTGATGACGCGGATCTCTCGCGTCCGTATCCGTTCTACCTGGCATACGCGATCGACGATGAGCTGGAAGCGCTCGGCGAACCGGGCGAATGGCAAGCGGAATGGAAGTGGGACGGCATTCGCGCGCAGGTCATTCGCCGGAAGAGCGAGACATTCATCTGGTCGCGCGGTGAAGAGTTGATCACCGACCGATTTCCCGAGATCGCGACCGCGGCGGAGTGGTTGCCTGACGGCACCGTGCTGGATGGCGAGATCATGCCGTGGAAGGACGGCCAGCCGCTTCCATTCGCCCAACTGCAGCGGCGTATCGGACGAAAGACCCTCGGCCCGAAGATTTTGAGTGAAGTGCCGGTCGTTCTCATCGCGTACGATTTGCTCGAGATCGACGGCCGCGACGTACGCGGCGAGCCGTTGGCGTGGCGACGTGAGCGGCTCGACCAAGTGCTGCTGCAAGCCGCGACGAGCGTGTTCGTGTCGTCGCCAATCGTTACGCTTGGCAGTTGGAGCGACGCGCGTGGCGCGTACGATCGCGCCCGAGCCATGTGCGCCGAGGGACTGATGTTGAAGCGTCGCGATGCGGCGTATGGTGTTGGCCGGCGAAAAGGCGGCTGGTGGAAATGGAAGGTGAAGCCCTACACGATCGATGCGGTCATGATCTATGCGCAGCCAGGGCACGGCCGGCGCGCGTCGCTGCACACGGACTACACATTTGCGGTCTGGGACAACGGCGTGCTGGTCCCGTTCGCGAAGGCGTACTCCGGACTGACCGATGCCGAGATTCGCGAGCTCGACGCGTGGATCCGGCGAAACACCGTCGAGAAGTTCGGACCCGTTCGCTCGGTGAAACCGGAGCAGGTATTCGAGCTCGGCTTCGAGGGAATTCAGATGTCGCCGCGGCACAAGTCGGGCGTAGCGGTGCGCTTTCCGCGCATTCTCAGATGGCGCACCGACAAAAATCCGGATGAGGCGGACAGCGTGGCGACGTTGCGTAATCTGATGCATGCACCGGATCATGCGTGATCGCGTGTGATCACGCGTGATGCTCGGCGAACCGGCTACAACAGGTCGAGCGGTTGGGCGCGAATCACGAGCTCCTTTTGGCGGAACGCGCCTTCGAGGTCGTTGCGATAGCGTCGCCACCAGTCACGGTCGATGTCGTCGACCATCACCTCGTAAACGACGATGTCGTCCTGGTTCGTGCGGCCTGTATCGTCGTCTTGCCAGAGACCATGCGCCGGCGCTCGGGTGTGCTCCGTCAAACCGCCGAATCGTTCGGTCAGCTCGCCTCGCACGCGACGAAACAGTTCCTCGGGTTGTCGCTTTCCTTCATTGTCGAACAGCGGCAGTAGCAGTTGAACGAGATTCATTTCCCGTTCACGTCCGGGGCGGCATATTCGTGAGTCGATACATCAGCAGTGCCGCGCGCTTCGTCTGCGGCCCGAGCCAGCGCAGATCCGCGGTCTCGCTCTCGGTGTGGTCGTCGTGGCCCGACAGCCCGATGCCGTCGATCAACATCGGAACGACGTGCGCAACGAACGACACGTCTGCCGCTCCCGCGCGCGAGGGGTCGACCGCCTCTACGCCGCCGAATCCGAGATCGCGGCTTGCCTTGTCATACATGGCGAGCAGGCGGCGATTGCCATCGGTGGGCGCCATCGGCGGGTAGCCTTCGTCGAACGAGATGTCCGCGTTGGTCAACGGAAGGTGGTGTGAGACGACGTCCCGCATCGTGCTCTGCGCCTTGGCCAATTGCTCGGGCGACAGCGTCCGCAAATCACCCGTCACCACCGCATGCTCGGCGACGACGTTGCGTTTGCCCGACGCTTTTCCGACGGTGCCGTCCGTGTCCACGTCCACGAGCGTGCCGCCGACGATCATGCCCGGATTGAACGTGAGATACGGCTCGTTCGACAGCCGGGTGTAGAACTCATGCACGATCCGCGACGCCTCGTACACCGCGCCGGCGCCGACCTCGGGTTTAAAAATCTGTGATGAATGCGCCGGGTGCCCGGTCGTGCGCACCGTCCAGGAACCCGCGCTGCGGCGCGAAATGACGGCGGTGCGGGGATCGGCGGCGCCGTCCTCGAAGCCAAGCGCAACGGTCGCTCCCTCCGCGGCGTCGACCAGCGTACGGCGCGCTTCGGCGGTCGGCGTGCCAGAATCCTCTTCGTCACCGTCGAACACCACCGTCACATTCATTCGATCGAGCGTGCCCGCATCCTTGAGCGCCTTCAAGGCGTAGAGGATGATGACGTCGCCGCCCTTCATGTCGATGACGCCCGGGCCGCGCGCGGTTGAATCGTTCAGCCGCTGGAAGCGTTGAAAGGGACTGCTCGGCTCGAAGACGGTGTCGAGATGGCCGATCAGCAGAATCTTTGGGCCGGGCCCTGGGTGTTCGGCGACGAGATGGCCGGCGCGATGAAACGCGGCGCCATCAACCCACCGCGTACGAAAGCCGAGTGAGTCGAAGCGCGAGCGCAGCACGTCGGCGACCTGCCGAACGCCGGCGAAATTCATCGTGCCGCTGTTGATGTTCACGATGCGCTCGAGCAGGGCAAGCGCCTCGGTGTTATGCGCATCGACCGACGTCGCGACGGCGCGTTCCGCGGTCGAGAGTGCTTGCCCGCGGGCGTCGGCAGGCGCGGCGCCGAGAACGAATGCGCCGAGGAGCGCGTATCGTTGAATGAGCATGGACATGGATCGGAATCTATTTCGCGGCGTCGCATGGCGCTTGGGATTGGCGGCGCTTCTCGTGGGCGTGGCGTGTGCCAAAGACGCCGCGCCGGCCGACCGCGTTCGCGCGAATCTTTCGACGTTGAGAGACATCGTCACGGTGCCGACGCGAGCACGGCCCGATCTCGTCGAGAACTCGGCGGCCGTGATGAGCGCGCAGTATCCCGGTGTGCTGTACACCGTGAACGATTCTGGAAATGAACCGCTCTTGTTCGCGCTCGACACCACCGGTGCGGATCGCGGGGTATGGCGCATCGCGGGCGCGACGAACGTGGATTGGGAGGCGGCGTCCATCGGCCGATGCGCGAACGATGCGCGGCCGCGCTGCGTCTATATCGGCGACGTTGGCGACAACGAAAGCTTTCACTCGTCGCGCACGATCTACCGCGTCGCTGAGGCGGAGCCGAGGGATTCGAGCTTCACTGGAGCGCTGTCGCCGGACAGCGTGTCGTATACGTATCCCGACGGCAAGCACGACGTCGAGGCAATGTACGTCGCGCCGAACGGCGACACGTTTCTGATCACGAAGCGGCCGGAGCGTGCCCGCACGCTGCATCTGCGTCCCGCGCTCGTGTACCGCTTGCCGGCGAGCGTATGGACTCAGCGGAACCGTGTCGTGGCCGAACGTGTAGACAGTCTACCTATCGTTCCCGGGTCCACGCCGCTGCGCACGATCACCGATGCCTCGCTCTCCTTCGACGCGAAGCATCTCGCCGTGCGGACGTACGGTGAGCTCTACATTTTCGCGACGGATTCACTCACGGGGCGGGTGAATCACGCCGTCGGCGCCAGTGTCTGCGACATTGCCCCGCTTGGTGAACCACAAGGCGAAGGCGTGAGCTGGGCGCGGAATGATGGACGGTTCGTGTTCTCGAGTGAAGGGCACGGCGTTCCGCTGCACATCGCGAACTGTCCGCTGCCGTAGCTCGCTGTCCCGTTCACTTCACGTCGGCGCCGGCTTCCTCGAGCAGCTCAGCGAGGAGCGACCGATGGCACAGTGATTCATCCTCGCAGTAGCACCCGACGGAGAAGTCCGTCTGCTTCGACAGTTCGGCGAGAAGCTCGAGGAGACGCTGCTTTTCCGGTTTCTTCATCTCGGCCCGGTACCGGCGCGCGAAGGCTTTCCATCGAGCAGGAGTCCAAGGCTCCGACATCGCAGAGGAAACAACGGCCGCGCTCGGCGCCAAGTCGGGAAACCAGAGATCGAAGTAGTCGCGTCGCGCGTAGTCCGCTTTTTTCACGCCGCGGGGCGGCCGGCGCACGGTGCCTATCCGCAATCCCTCACCGGGCTCGCGCGGACTGCCAAGGCGAACGATTCGAATGGCCACGATGCGCGCTCGCTACTCGCCGTTCCAGTCGCCGCGATCGTTCAGGCGATCGTGCGCGTAGCGGATGGCGAAGAGATGCGCATCGCCAACGTCGTCGGGGACGGGCTCCCATCCCATGAGCGCGTCCTCATATTCGTCCGCGGCCTGCTCCTGCGCTTCGCGGACGCTGCCATGCAGGGTGTCGCCGCCGAATTCTCCGTGCGCGGTGTACCGAAAGAGCATCGTGCTGGTCGCGTCCTCGGACACCAGAAGGACGACATCCGGCATTGGCAGCATGCGATCGGGATCGAGCGGATGATCCGTGGTCTGGACGACGTGGCGCTCGCCGTTCAGCGGTCCGACCAGGGCGACAAGCCGGGTCTTGGCATGACTCATCAAAGATGGTCCTCGGCAATGGGCATCCCGTATGATTGCGCCGCAGCGCGCGCGGCGGGAGTCACCGGCGTATCTTTTTTCTCATGAGTCCGGGTGAGCTTCCCACGCTGTCGCGCGACGAGCTGTTGCGATACAGCCGCCATCTGATCCTGCCCGACGTCGCGCTCGACGGCCAGCGGAAGATCAAGGCGGCGCGCGTGCTGCTCGTCGGAGCGGGTGGGCTCGGTTCGCCGGCGGCATTATATCTCGCGGCCGCGGGCGTCGGAACGCTCGGCCTGGTCGACTTCGACGTCGTCGACATGACGAACCTGCAGCGACAGGTGCTGCACGGGGTTTCGTACGTCGGCAAGCCCAAGCTCGAGTCGGCGCGCGCCCGCATTGCCGATCTCAATCCGAACGTCGACGTGCGGACGCACGAGACGCGGCTGACGTCGGCCAACGCCCTGGAGATCTTCGAGCAATACGACATCATCGTGGACGGCACCGACAACTTTGCGACGCGCTATCTCACCAACGACGCGTGCGTGATGCTCGGCAAGCCGAACGTGTACGGCTCGATTTTCCGCTTCGAGGGTCAGGCGTCGGTGTTCGCGACCACCGACGGTCCGTGCTATCGCTGTCTTTTTCCGACGCCGCCACCACCGGGCCTCGTGCCAAGCTGCGCGGAAGGCGGCGTGCTCGGCGTGCTGCCCGGCCTGGTCGGCACCATTCAAGCGACGGAAACCCTGAAGATCATTCTTGGTATTGGCGAATCGCTCGCGGGGCGGTTGTTGCTGATCGACACCATGACCATGCGCTTTCATTCGGTGAAAGTGCCGCGCGATCCGGAATGTCCGGCCTGCGGTCTGCGCACCATTGACGCACTCATCGACTACGACGAATTCTGCGGAACACCGCATGGAGCGACGGTGGCAGCGAACGACATTCCCGAGATCTCGCCGCGCGAGCTCGCGACGCGGTTGGAGCAGCACGACGACTTCGACTTGATCGACGTGCGCGAACCCTATGAATGGAACATCGCGCACCTTCCGACGGCGCGACTGATTCCCCTCGGCCGCATTCCCACCGAGATGTCATCGCTGGACAACTCACGCGAGCTCGTCGTGTACTGCCGCAGCGGCATGCGCAGCGCCGACGCCGCGCGCCAGCTTCGCGCGGCCGGTTTCCGCGTCAGCAATCTCGCCGGCGGCATTCTGCGCTGGAGCGACGACGTCGATCCGGCCGTGCCGAAATACTAGAAGTCAGCCGACGATCAGTTCGGGCCGTGCGTGTGCGAACGCGGCCCAGATGTCGTAGATCCGATCGCCGAGCGAATAGTATCGCTGATCCACCTCGCCGAGCTCGGTGACGCGATATGAATCGCGAAACGATTGCGCGGTGTGCTCTTCGTAGTGTGGCAGTATGCGCGCGCGTTCGCTCTCGTGCGTCGCGATCGCGGCGCGCATGACCGACGCGTACTCCTCGGCGCCAATGAGCTCGTATCCGGCAAGCGCGTTTCCGGCGAGTTTACCGTACGGATTGAAAAAGAACTGATTGAAGCCGCCGTTGTTCACCTCGACGTCCACGAGCCACGTGGTGTAGATCGCGGCGGTGCCCGGCGGCAGCAAGCTGACGATCGCATCACGGCTGATGCCTGGCGCAATGAGCCGCAGCTCGACGTGTTGCACGATTGCGCTCGCGACGTCGTCCGCCGAAAGCGACGACAGGAGCTCAGGTGTCAATACGGCGAACTTCGGGTCGGGCCACGGGCTATTCATGTTCATTCGTCTGGTGCTGAATGCTTCGCGCGGCAAGCAGCGATTTCGCGGAAGTGAGCTCAAAGAGATACTTCGCTCGATGATACAACGGACGCAGTCCCGCTCGTTGCATGTTGCGGTATGATGGGTTCGGTCGTTCCGCGGTATCGACCGACGTGTCGGCACTGACCCAATCGCATCCAAGGCGTCCTGCGTCACGCACGCGCCGAGCGATGAGCGCCGACTGCGCGCCGCGGCCCCGCGCATCGGCTGCGGTGCCCGCGATGCCCATCCACGCGGCGCGGCCGTGAACGAACATCGCGGCGCCGGCTACCGCTCTGTCGCCGTCGCGCGCGAGATAATAGTGCCATCCGTCGTCGCCGACCGCCGAAGCGATCATCGGTGAAATGTCGGATGGCACGCCGAGCGGCGGCGCGACCGTCGCCTGAAATTCGGCGGCGTGCGATGCGTCGATTTCCACGATGTCGAGCGGAGTCTCGGCATTCGGCAAATCGTCGCCGATCGCGCGCCAGAACTTCACCGTCGGTGAACGCAGCGTGCCGCCGTAACGACTGAGCAGCTCCGCAACGTCGGAAGGCTGCGCCCCGGGAGTCCACTCGATCAACCAGCGCGGCACGCCGGCGTCGACATACGACGCCGTCACACGTCGGAGCTCGTCGTCGGTCAATGGTTGCTCGAGGCCCAGGCCGATCGTTCGGTTGATCGTCGCGACGTCGGCGCGCGACGCGAGCAGCGTCACCACCGCTCCGCCGCGATGCACCTGAATACCGTGTCGTTCGCGAAACTTGTTCGGCGTGGCGAACAACAGCTTCGTCCAGGCCTCACCCTCGACGCGTTCGATCTCCCGCGCGCTCGGCTCGATGCTCATGCCGCGAGAGAATCCATCACGGGACCGGGCGACGCGCTACGGCGATCATGTGCCCTCCGGCATCGACTAGCCCCGGATTGTCGCACACCGCGACTTCCAGATCGCGCAGACGGTCCGCGGCATGCGCGTTCACCTCGATGTTCGGCACTCTCGAATACTGCGGCAAAAGCGGGTTGGCCGACGCCAACTTCTCCACTGCCAGGCCGGCATCTTCGATCGCCGACCGCAGCCCGCGCGAAGTGAACAGCGCGATCGGATGATGGAACTCGGCGCTGCGTTCGCGCGTGTAGATGACATCCGCGCCGCCGAGCACCGCCGCCAGGTCCATGTGCAGATCGAATTCGTCCAGCACTTTGGCCGCGTCGAGCGGACCTACCAGGCGCAATGTTCCATACAACGAGATGACGCTGAGCAGCACGACACCGCCCGGTCGCACGACACGCGCCAACTCTCGTAAAGCCACCGGGTGTCGGTCGCGCGTGTACGAAAGCACACCGCCGTAACACACGATGAGATCATACGACGCGTCGTCGATTGATTCGAGATTCGTCACATCGAGCTCGCGCACAGCGGCAATCTTGTCGAGCACGCCGCGCTCGGCGAATCGTGCGCGCGCGAGTTCGAGCTGCACCGGCGACAAGTCGGCGACCGTGACGTCGGCGCCGAGCAGGGCGAGGTCGATGGCGAAGCGGCCTGGGCCCGAGCCGATGTCGAGCACGCGCATGCCGGGTCGCGCGTACTCGTCGAGAAACCGTTTGTGCACGGCATAGTTGGTTCGTCCCTGCACAGTGGACTCGAGTCGCAGCCACTCGCGATCCGCGAACGTGTCGAAGTACTGTCGAACGGAATCGGCGTTATAGGTCATCAACCAGCTCGCACGACGCGGACGGTCACCGACAGTTGGCCGACGTGGCGCATGGAGTGCTCTGCCCCGTGCACGAGACAGCCGATGACCGTCGACGGCAGTTGCGCGCGACCAACGCCGCGAAAATCTCCGAGCGTCGCGGCGTCGGTCGCGCGGAGCTGATCGATGGCCGTATCGACGCGCGCATCCAGTGCATCGAGTGCATTCGACACATCGGCCGCGGCGAGCGGTTCACGTTCGCGTTGAATCGCCGCGAACTGCTCGGCGGACAATCCCTCGCCGCGCGCGTACGTGAACAGCCGGTCGATCACCCCGGCCATGTGGCGGACATGGAACGCTGCCGAGGCGACGCCTGCTGGACGCGCGTTCCATTGGTCGTCGGTCAGGCCACCGACCATCTCGTGAACGCTCTCGCGAACCTGTAGTAGAATGTGCGCGACCGGCTGCAGGACGGCTGGTACACCGTCGATTGGGCCGCGCTGCCACCACTCCGTTTCGGCCATGCGAATCCTCCAACGGGGGCACGCTCGCGCGCTCGAATGTGAAAATGTACAGGACGGATCAAGCGGTTGTATCTGGGCCGAAACATCGACCCTCTTGCTATTTCTTTGATGACACATCAGAGTGAACGTGTTCGCGGAGCCGGCTCGCCCCCACGACAATCCCGCCGCGAACGGAACGTCGTCACCGAGGTACCCTATGCGCACTTGTACCGCCCTTGCCGCGGCGCTGCTGACACTGCCTCTCGCGCTCGGAGCGCAGCGCATTCCACTGCCGCGTGTCAGACCGGCACAGCCTCAGCCTCGGTCAGAGCCTGAACCCACCGCGGAGCCGGTTGCACGGGCGTTGGCGTATCAGCGCTCCCGTTGGTCGGGCGAAGCGTACACGATGGTCAGCAGCATGATGGTGCCCACGGGCGTCGGGACGCTGTCGCGCTACTCGACCCTCGGCTCAGGCACGCATGCTGATTATCGCGTCAGCGACCGATCGTCCGCCACGGTGGATCTTACGTACTCGCCCCTGGGCGGACCGATCCTGACGACAGCGGAGATTGGCGGTAGATACAAACCGCTCGGCCTCGACGCCGAGATTCGTCCGTATCTCGATCTGCGCGGCGCCTACCTCCGAATGTACGACGTGTACAGTGCACCGCTCGAAGCGGGGAGCGTCATCGATCCCGTCGGAAATTCGTCGCAGTTCGCGCAGGAGGCCCGGTATAGCCGCGGTGTCGGCGCCGTTGCGGGTGGTGGCTTCGAGTATACGCTCACGAATACGATCGCGCTTTCTACCGGCATCGCCGCGATGCGCACGAACATGGTCGCGTTCTCACAGAGCGGTCCGGCCAACATCGCGACGGGAACGCGTTTCTGGATGACCTCCGTTCGCTACCTGTTCGGCATCACGTACAATCCCGGCCACTATCAGAGCACGAACAACCCGCGGTAAGGAAAGAGCCGCGGCTGTCTTGAAAAACGGTGTACCGGCTCAGGCCTGGTACACCGTTTTTCCGTCCACGACGGTGCGCACGATCGTAATGTCCTTGATCCGATCCGCCTTCACCGTGTGCGGATCGTCCGCGAGCAGCACGAAGTCCGCGAGCTTGCCGGGCGTGATCGATCCCTTGAGCGCTTCCTCGTGCGACGCATAGGCGCCGTTGATCGTGTTGACGGCGAGCGCTTCGTCCACCGTGATGCGCTGGTTCGCTCCCCACGTCTTTCGATCCCAGCCGGTGCGCGTGACCATGCCTTGCATGCCCATCAGCGGGGCGAAGGGTCCCGGCTGAAAGTCGGAGCCCGCGGCGGCGTGGATGCCGGCGTCGAGCATGGTGCGATACGCCATGCTGCGCGTCATCAGCTCCTCGCCATAGTAGACGAACTTGTCGCTGTTGTAGTACGCATACGTCGTGAACATCGCGGGTACGGCCCCGAGCGCCTTGATGCGCCGAACCAGGTCGTCGTTGATCAGCGTGCAGTGCGTGATCTTAGGCCGCGCGTCGGCGCGCGGCGCCAACTGTTGCGCCCGCTCGAACGCGGTCAGGTACATCTCGATGGCGACGTCGCCGTTCGCGTGACAGTTCACTTGAATGCCGGCGCGATGCATGCGCTCGACCCACGCGTTGAGGTCGGCTTGCGTTTCGGTCACGTTCCCGGTGTAGCTCGTGCCCGGGTACGGCTTGCTCAGCGCCATCGTGCGTTCCGAAAACGATCCATCCACCGTATGCTCGGAGGTGGCGCCGAACTTGATCCAGTCGTCGCCGAATCCCGACCGGATGCCGCTGGAGAC
Organism: Gemmatimonadaceae bacterium; assembly: GCA_035606695.1. Taxonomy (NCBI): domain Bacteria; kingdom Pseudomonadati; phylum Gemmatimonadota; class Gemmatimonadia; order Gemmatimonadales; family Gemmatimonadaceae; species Gemmatimonadaceae bacterium. Next base: position 59,594 of record DATNEW010000050.1, on the reverse strand, counting down.
CATTGCGTCGAGCACGCGCCCGCTCGCTTCGTAGCTGACCCGGTGCAGCAGCTCGCCACGATCGCGCACCTCCTGCAACGCCGTCAGGTCGCCGCCCTCATGATGCACGGTCGTGAGGCCGTAGCGCACGAATTGTTTAGAGATATGTGATAGGCCGTCGCGCTCCCGCTGCGCGCGCTCGTCGGGCGAGTACGACGGAGCGCGGCCAACGCGGTCGAGCGCGGCCCGCGCACGGTCGGTCACTCGGCCCGTGAGGTCGCCGGTCGCGTCGCGGTCGAACGTCCCGCCCGCGGGATTCGGCGTGTCACGAGTGATCCCCGCCAACTCCAACGCCTTGCTGTTGTAGAAGGTGGTATGTCCGCCGCGATGACGAACGGCCACGGGGTGCTCGCTCGAGACCCGATCGAGATCGTGTCGCGTGAGCGGACGATTGTCCTTGAGCTTCGTGTCGTCGAAGAAGTAGCCGTTGACCCACGTGCCGGCGGGCGTCGTCGCCGCGCGTGCCCGCAACTTCTCGACGATGCTGTCGATCGTGACGAACTCCACCTCGAACGGATTGCCGACGAGCACCTCGTACAGCAGCAGGGTGCCGCCCGCGTGGTTGTGGCAGTCGGCGAATCCTGGCACCACGGTCATTCCCTTCGCGTCGAGTGTCTGCGTGCGCTTGCCGGCGAGCGCTTTGATGTCGCTCGTCTTCCCCAGCGCGACGAATCGTCCACCGCTCACCGCGAATGCGTCCGCGCGCGGAGCGGCAGCGTCCATCGTGTAGACTTTCGCGTTGAGCACGACGAGATCGGGATCGACGGTCCGCTCGAGCAGTCGCGCGAGCGTCGATCTCACATCGTGCCTTCGCGAGTGCGCGAGCACACCCACGACCCCAGTCGCGGTCAGGCCCATGAACTCTCGGCGCGTCTGGCGGTCGGTCATCGCTCTCTCTCCCCGTAACGCGGTGTGCTCGATCCTACTTCGCGCGATGAAACGGCGATAGGTCGGGAATCAGCACCAGTGCACCGACACCCAGATTGTGGCGCTGGAAGTAGCCGCCGTTCACCTCGAGCGCGTAGCGGTACGGAACGCCGGGCGGGTACGGAGGGCAGCCCTGGATCAACATCGCCGTGCATGGCGTCATGGCGCGAATGGCGCGAATGACTCCCGCTGAATCGATGTACGCGATGTCGAGCGGAAGCAGTGTGCGAAACATCCAGAAGCCCGCGTCGGCCGACTGCGTCGAGTCGAACGCGAACAGCATTCCCGCATTCTCATCCAGGTGATGCCGCTGCATCAATCCCATCGTGTGCTGCGTGTCGCTCATCGCGAGTTGCACGCGCAGCGGAAGCGTGTCGCGCCCGGTCGTCAGTCGAATCGTCGTCGAGTCATACGTGACGACGTGTTGATCGCCCTGATCGTCGTCCGCGGCCGTTTTTTCGTGACATGCCGCACAGAACAACGAGATAACGAGCATCGATGCAAATACACGAGGCAGGAACATGCGCGCTCCCAATGATCATTGAGTCGATGTAGTGAATCGAGGCGGCATCGCAGTGCTTTACTACAAAAAATAAGTTCCCGCGATATCACGCCGAGTTGTGTCTCGAAGGCGTTTTCATAGGAGAAATGACACGCTCTTCGATGTGGGAACGGCGGGCATGGCACTTGGATACTTCACGCTCGACGACACGACTTCTTCGCCACCCCCGGCGCCGCAGCGTCAGTAGAATCTCCCACATCAGGACTCGAGGTCAGTATGAAAAGATGGATGCACGGTCTCGCCGCGGCCATGACGGTCGCCGCTCTGACTACTGGATGCTCGAACTCGGATTCCCCGACCAATCCCACGACGGTCGCACCGTCATTCGCCAAGGGTGGCGGCGGTGGTGGTGGCGGCACGGCCATTCCCACGCCACCACCTTCGACCCTCGCACCGACGATCACGGTCACCTCGACGCTGTTTCCAGGCACCAATGTGCTCGTGAGCCAGCCGGTGACGATCGAAGTGGTCGCAACGAGCGAAGCCGGTAATCGTCTCGCCCCGACCGTGACCTTCAATGGCCCCGCGAGACTGACGCTCGTTTCATCGGCTGTCGGGAATAATCCGCACGGTGGCGGTCCGGGCAGCACGGTGAACATCTACACATACTTGCCGTCGCGCGATCAGATCGGCAGCCTAGAAATCGCCACCTTCGTCGCGACGAGCAGCGCGAACGCGGCGCTCGCGACGCCGGCCACGCTGTCGTTCGGCACCGTGCAGGAAGCGCCGTCGCCAGTCTCGAACCTCACCGCGACGAGCGCGGGCGATCACATCGAGGCGCGGTGGACGGCCTCGATCGGCGGCGTCGGCACAGTCACGTACACAGTGCAGGCGTGTTACCGCACGGCGAACCTCCGCACGCAGCCGTCGCAGTGCGACGTGATCGCGACGACGACCGACACGCAGACGTTGAACATTCCTCTCGTCAACCAAAACCCAACGGTGGCGCCGAGCGCCGGCGTCGCAAACTACATCGCGGTGATCGTCACCGCGGTTGACGCCGCAGGCCACGAAGCTCCGCCGATTTCCGCGGTCGTGCAGTAATTCGATCGAGGCGGCGAAGCGCCGCGACGGTATTGCCGCCGCGGCGCTTCGCCGCCTCGATTTCACCCTTCGCGGGCGATGCGCGCGGCGACCTCGGCTTTCATCGCCGCGAAGTCCATTCCATGTCGCGCATAGTACCCCTGTGCTCCAATCCCACTCGGTGTCGAGCGCAGATCGCGCAGCGCTTCCTCGAATCGCTCTTCCGTGAGAGCGCCGCCGGATCCCAGATAGCGGAAGTCGTCCTCGGTGAAACCGATGCGAAGGTATTCCGCAGTGATGAGCGGCATGTAACGATCGCAAAGCGCGAGCTCGGCATCAGTCATGAGGACAAGCTACTCGCCGCGCAGCACGAGCGCCGGATGCGTCCGCGCCGCTCTCCGCGCCGGAACGAACGTCGCAACGAGCGTCACCATCACGAGTACCGCCGTGGCGCCGCCGAGCTCCGCGATGCTGTTCGGCCTGACCTCATACAAGAGCGTGCGCAAGAATCTCGTCGTGCCGAGCGCGACGACGACGCCGATGCAGGTGCCGATCGCAACGAGCTTGACTCCGTCATTCAGGACCAGGCCGGCGACGCGCGACGGCGCAGCACCGAGCGCAAGACGAATTCCAAACTCTCGCACGCGCCCGCTCGCCGCATACGACACCACGCTATACACGCCGATCACGCCAAGCAACAACGCGGCGGCGCCGGCGAACGCGATGAGCAGCATCGTGAGTCGCACCCGTGCCGTCGCATCATCGACCAAAGCGCCAAGCGAGCTGACTCTCGATGCAGGTACGCGGCGGTCCAGCTGCTTGAGCATTTCCTGAAGATCCGACGCGCTCGGAAGTCGTGTCCCGTGTATCGCATATTGCACGTCCTGCGGGCGGAATGGCACGGCGTGATTGTCGGGCGGGAGACCGTCGCCGTCGCGCAGGAGTGGGAAATACACCGTCGGCACATAGCCGTCCTCGATACGCTCCCAGTGGACGTCACCGACCACGCCAACGATCGTGAATATCGACGGTGGCTCATTCTCGCGCGTTCTCGTGATACGCCGGCCAACGACGTCCGTCGTTCCGAAAAGACTCATCGCAACGCGCGCACTCAGGACCACCGCCGGCGCGCCCCGCAGGTCGCCGGACCGGAAGCTGCGTCCGGCGAGCAGCGGAATTCCCATCGTGTGGAAATATTCGGCACTCGCCATGTTACCGGATGCCGCCACCGGTGACCGCGCCACATCATCGCTCGGCCGAAGCTGCGACTCGAGCAACGGCGCGCCGTGGCTCGCGAGCGGAAGCCGCAACGCAACGCCGACCGACGTCACGCCGGGCAGCGCGCTCAGGCGATCGAGCACTTTCGCGTGAAACGCCGCGTCCGCGCCATAGGACGTGTACCCATCCCAGGGCAACGACACCTGGAAGGTCATAGCGTGCTCGGGTTTGAACCCGATCTTCGCGTTGCGCAGATTCCAGAAGCTGCGGCCGAGTAGCGCCGCGGCGACGAGCAGCACCAGCGCGATCGCGACCTGAAATGTCACGAGACCACTCTGCGCGCGCCGCCACGCCCGGCTTGATGTCGATCGCGACGCGCGCAGGCGATCCACCAAACCTGCGAAACCCGCGCGGGTCATCGCGGTAAAACCAACGATGCCGCCAATCAGCGTGGCGCCGGCGACGACCAAACCCATCGTGCCCGTCGTGAAAGTGACTTCGTGAAGGCGCGGAATCTCGCGATCGGTGAAGCCGAACTTGGTCGACAACGCCAGCACGGCTATGGGAAGCGCGACAACGGCCGACGCGAGCCCAAGCACCACTCCTTCGATGATGAACCTCTGCGCGAGCGCCACACGCGTGGCGCCGAGCGAGAGCGCGATGGCGATTTCCAAAGCGGAGCGCTCTGTTCGCAGCAGGAACAGATTGACCACGTTCGTCGTCGCAACGAGCAGGACGACAGCGACGAGACAGCCGAGCAGAACGAGTTGCGCTCGCACGGGCCCAACAGTCGCCGCCTTGAGCGACGCCACCGAAACACGAGCGTGGCTCTGTCGGAGCTGCTCCGCGGTGATCGTCGGGAAGCGAATGGCGAGTGTCGGAACGAGCGCGTTCAATTCCGCCTCGGCGGCGCGCAGATCGACGCCGTCTCGCAAGCGGCCGACAACGGTCAATCCGCGCACCGTGATGTCGGGTCGGCGCACCGGAATCGGCGCGGGATAGTAAACGCTCACGGATGGCGACGGAAAATCGAACGTGCGCGGTAGCACGCCAATGACCATTCGCTCTCCGCGGTTGATGTCGACACGCCGTCCGATGATTTTCGGGTCAGCACCATAACGTCGTTCCCAGAGCTCCTGTGAAATGAGAATGGGAAGCAGGCGTTCGCCGTACCACGACGTGTCGCTTGGTAGGAACAGCTGGCCAAGGACTGGGCGCACACCGAGCAGCGTGAACACACTCGGGGTCATCAGGGCGACGGTGACACGCTCGGGCGTGTCGCCGTCCGTGAGGATGAAGCTGTCGTTGGTGAAATACGCGCCAAGCTCGGTGAACGAGTGCGCGCTCTTCATGAAATGGAAAACCGTGGCCGCCGAATTCAGATCGCCCGATCCGGCGATGGCGTCCGTATGGAAGCTCACGCGCACGAGGCGATCGGGGTCGCGATACGGCAAGTCGCGCAACAGCACACCGTACACGATGGCGCCGATGCCGGCCGCCGCGCCGATTCCGATGCCGAGCGTCGCGACGACGCCGATGGTGAATGCCGGCGCGCGACGGAGGCGCCGAAGCGCGAAGCGTGCGTCGCGCGCGAGATGGTCGAGTGCGACGACTCCGCGCGCGTCGCTCGTTTCCTCGCGGAAGCGCTGCGTACCGCCGAAGCGGAGCAGTGCGGCCCGCCGAGCGTCAGCTTCGCTCATTCCTCGGCGAACGTTCTCCGCCGTTTCCATGTCGAGATGAAAGGAAAATTCCTCGTCCTGTTCCGTCGCAACGCGGGAGCGGCGGCGGAACATTTCTCGGGCGCGAATGAGCGCGGCACGCACGCGGGTCAGTATCATGTCGTCACTCCGCGGCGAGCACGAGCGCGACGGCGGTAACGAAGCGATCCCAGGACGCGCGCTCCTGCCCCAGCGCGCGCCGTCCCGCCGCGGTGAGCCGATAGTACTTGGCGCGGCGGCTGTTCTCGGTGATGCGCCACTCGGTGTCGATCCACCCGCGCTGCTCGAGCCGGACGAGGGCGGGGTAGATGGAACCCTGGCCGACCTGCAGGGCGTCGCGGGAAAGCTGTTCGATGCGGTGGGTGAGTCCCCAGCCGTGCATCGGCGCGAGCGAGAGCGTCTTGAGAATGAGCAGGTCCAAGGTGCCTTGCAGAACCTGTTCGTTGGCGGCGGGCTTGGCCACGCGTTCCTCCCGGATGTCGGGAGGAACATGATACCGCTCCTCCCGAATGTCAATAGGAGCGTTCGCGGGCCCTTGCGCCGACGGCAGTGTCAGGTCTATACATAGATGTGAACAGTATAGAGATCCGATGCCAGAATCCCCGCGCCTGCTCGCCGGCACGCTCGACCTGCTGATCCTCAAAACCCTGTCGCTGGGGCCGATGCACGGCTACAGCGTCGCGCAGCACATCCACCGTCTGTCGAACGACGCGCTTCGCATCGAGGAAGGCTCGCTCTATCCGGCGCTCAAGCGCATGCAGGTGAAGGGCTGGGTGACGTCCGAGATCAAACGCACGCCGACCGGACGGCAGGCGCGCTACTACCGGCTCACCACCGCGGGCCGGCGCCAGCTCTCGGAAGAGGAGGAAGTGTTCAAGCAATCCGTGGCGGTCACGGCGCGCGTGCTGCGCGGGTCGGAACGATGACACTCCCATGACGTGGCGCGAACTGATCGGGCGCATCGTGGCGTGGCGCCGGCGCGATGCGCTGCTCCGCGAGCTCGACGACGAGCTCGAGGAGCATGTGCGGCTGCTCGTACGCGATCTCGAGCTGGGCGGAATGTCCCCGGCCGATGCACTCGCGACCGCGCGACGACAGGTCGGCCACGCCGGCGCGCTTCGCGAAGAAAGCCGGGATGCGTGGACCGTGCCCGCGATCGAGACGGTCGTTCAGGATCTCAACTACGCGGTTCGCGGTATTCGCCGCGCCCCCGGTTTCGCGACCACGGTGATTCTGACCTTCGCACTCGGCATCGGGGCCAACGCCGCGATGTTCGCCGTCATCGATCGCCTGATGCTGCGGCCGCCGGCGTACCTCGAGTCCCCGGCAACGGTCAATCGCGTCTATCTCCAGACGACGTACCGCGGCCATACCAGCGCGAACCCCATCTTCCCCTACCTCCGCTACCAGGATCTCCTGGCCGCCTCGCACAGCGTCGCGGGCGTCGCCGCGTACTCCGAGTGGCGCTTCGCCGTCGGCAGCGGCGACGCGTCCACGGTGCGGAAGGTCGTCGGCGTCACACCGTCGTTTTTCAACTTCTTTAATGCGCCGCCCGTGCTCGGCCGCTACTTCGTCGCGGCGGAAGACTCGGGAGCGACGGGAGTTCCCGTCGCGGTCTTGAGCCACCAACTGTGGGCGACCGAATTCAATTCGGCGAACGTGGTGGGCCGGCACCTCAAGATCGGGGTGATCGACTACACGATCATCGGCGTCGCGCCGAGCGACTTCGTGGGCACCACCGAAGGCGCGGCACCTGACATTTTCGTGCCGCTCACGACCATTCCGCCAAATCTCGGGTCGTGGAGCGTCGAGTCGTTCCGCCGCGATTACAACTGGGATTGGGTACAGATGTTGGTGCGGCGCAGGGCCGGCGTGAGCGTCCGGGCGGCGTCCGACGAGCTCACGGTTGCGTACCGGAGAAGTCGCGCCGCGTCGCGGGCGTTGAATCCTCGTGTGCTGGCCGACTCGCTGGCGCATCCGATCGCGATCGCCGGTCCCGTCAACCTTGCGGCCGGTCCTGACGCCGGACCCGAGTCACGCGTCCTCCTTTGGGTGATGGGCGTGGCGATCATCGTGCTCGTCATCGCGTGCGCGAACGTCGCGAACCTGATGATCGCCAGAGTCATTCGTCGACGTCGCGAGATCACGGTGCGCCTTGCGCTTGGCGTCGGGCGCGGCCGATTGATCGCGCAGTTCCTTACCGAGGCCATGCTGCTCGCTGTGTTGGGGGCCGTGGCGGGCGTCGCCGTGGCCCAGTGGGGCGGGGCGGTCATCCGAACGATGTTGCTGCCGCAGAATGCACCGTTCAACGTCGCGACTGATTGGCGAACGCTGGCCGTCGCGTTCGGATGCGCCACCCTCGCCGCGCTGTTGACGGCGATCGGCCCGGCGCTCGCGGCCGCGCGGACTGATTTGGCGGCGACGCTCAAAGCGGGGGCGCGAGAAGGAACCGTTCAGAGATCTCGCATGCGGACGATGCTGGTCGTCGCTCAGGGCGCATTGTCGGTGGTGCTGCTCGTCGGCGCAGGACTCTTCGTGCGGAGCTTCGCCAACGCGCGCGCCGTGCCGCTCGGGTACGATGCGCGGCCGGTGATCGAAGTGGTGCCCGACTTTCGCGGTTACTCGATGGACAGCGCGGCGTCGGTGCTCGTTCGGCACCGGCTGCTCGCGCAGGTACAAGCGCTGCCTGGCGTCGTCAGCGCGGCGCGCGTGAATAGCATGCTGTTTGGAACCAACACCGCTCAGGTGCTCGTCGAGGGCATCGATTCCGTCGAAGCGCTGGGGCGATTCAACATGCAGATCACGTCGCCGGAGTATTTTCGCGTCATGCAGACGCGTCTCTTGCGCGGGCGTGCGTTCACGGAGGGCGATCGCGACGGCAGGCCGCTCGTCGCCGTGGTGAGCGATGCCATGGCGCGCGCGCTCTGGCCGGGTCGCGACGCACTCGGCCAATGCATGCGCGTTGGAATCGGGGCCCACCCCAAGGCCGCCACCGCGCCGTGCACGACCGTGATCGGCATCGCCGAAAATACCGCGCAGCAGAACATCTCGGACGATCCGCGCTTCATGTATTATCTGCCCGTCGATCAGGTCGCGCCGCACCAGGTGTCGACGATGTACGTGCGCATGGCACACGCCGACGTGCGCGGCGACCTCGAGCGCATACGTCGCGGCGTGACGCGAGCCATGCCGGGTGATGGGTTTGTCGTCGTGCGACCGCTCCAGGCCGCGGTCGACGATCAAAGTCGATCCTGGCGATTGGGTGCGACGCTGTTCGTGGCCTTTGGAGGATTGGCGTTGGCGGTGGCGATTGTTGGATTGTACGGCGTCGTGAGCTACTCCGTGGCGCAACGAATGCACGAAATGGGTGTGCGCGTCGCACTCGGCGCACGCGGCAGCGACGTCGTGCGTCTCGTGGTACTGCAGGGGATTCGTCCGATCGCGGCCGCCATTGCGATTGGCCTCGCCGCGGCGTGGATGCTTGCGCCCCGCGTGCAGCCGCTCTTGTTCAGGCAGTCGGCGGTCGATGCGACGACATATGCGCTTGTCGGTGCGACGATGCTCGTCGCGGCGGTGCTCGCGAGCGTGATTCCCGCCGCGCGAGCGGTGCGAGCGGATCCGAGCGTATCGCTTCGCTCGGATTGAGTGGGTTGCCGCGTCACGCCGCGAGACGCGACCGCGAGAACGGCGGCGCAACAGCGCTGCCGTTTTGTATCTCAGGGCAGCGTGTATTCGAAATCATACAGGTGCTCGCCGTCCTTCACGTCGATCGCGAGCGTGCCGGTAATCCCGGCCAGTTCACCGGTGCCAGAATCCGGCACGACACTAATCTCTAAAGTCGCCTTTCCGCGATTCATCACGCCGCGATGATGCAGCGCGAACGTTCCGTGCTTGCCGCCGAGTGTCGCGGTCACGCGCTCGACGGCGACATACACCTGCGAGCCGCTCGTCGTCGTGCCGACGGTGAGCATCTGGCCCTGCGTCGTACCGGTCAGATCGCCGTGTAGCTGTTTGTCGCTCGACATGCGGCCAAGCATCGCGTCGTTCGCGATGTCTTCCATCGCGAGTGCGTGGAGCTGCACGTCGAACGTTCCCTTCGCATGCGTCGTCACGAGTCGTTCTCCTGATTTATCGGATTAGCGGAATTCATGCGCGGAATGCGTCAGCTGTCCCACCTCGAGCTCGCGGAATCGGCGGCCCACCACCGAGATCGACGCGCCGTCGTTCTCCACACGGCCCTGCACCAGCACGAACGGCGCGCGCTTCACCACTTCTTCATTCGGCGCCACAAGAGGCTGCGGCACCACGATGTTCATATAACCATGCTCGTCCTCGAGCAACAGGAAGATCGTACCGCCGGCGGTCGCGGGACGTTGGCGCACGGTGACGAGACCGCCGACCGTCACCATGCGGCCATTGGGCGTTTCCATCAATTGCTTGCTGTCGATCGCGCCACCGTGTTGCAACATCTCGCGCACGGACTCCATGGGATGCCCGTAGATGCTCATGCCCACGGCGTGATAATCCATGAACACGAGCTGCTGCCGGTCGAGCGGAACGGGATCGTGATACGACACCTTCGCGGGCGCGAGCGGCAGCACGTCGCCGCATGCGCGCAACCCTTCCCACGCCGCGTGCCGCCGGTCCTTCGCCCACACCGCGAACGCATCGGCCTGCGCGAACGCAATCACCTCGCCGCGCGTGAGCCCGCCGCGGCGCACGACGTCGCCGATCGACGTGAACGGCCCACCCTTGTCGCGCGCGGCGCGGAGTTGGTCGATGTATTTGTCGCCGATGCCTCTGACAAACTTCCACCCGACACGAAGCGCGCAGCGCTTCGTGTCGTCCTGAGCCGAAGGCGAAGGACCTCTCTCTGCCGCGGAGAAGCCCCCCGCAGCGAAAGGGGTCCTTCGCGCTTCGCGCTCAGGATGACACATTAGCGCTTCTTGTTCTTCGCGCGCTTCAACCTCTTCCGCCGTACACTCCCAATCCCCCGTCGCCAAACACGGCGGCCTGACCTCGACCCCATGCCGCTTGGCATCGTGAATCAACGTCGAGATGGGATAGAACCCCATCGGCTGCGCGTTGAGCAGCCCGATGAAAAACTCCGTCGGATGATGCGCCTTGAGATACGCCGTCACATAGGCGATCAGCGCAAAGCTCCATGCATGCGATTCAGGAAACCCATAATTCGCGAAGCTCACGAGATCGCTGCAGATCTTCGCCGCCACCGCGTCCTCGATGCCGCGCGTCAACATCGCCCGCTTCAAATCCACGAGCGCGCGCTCGAGCTTTTCCTTCTTGCGAATGTTCCCCATCGTTCGCCGCAACAGATCCGCCTGCGTCGCGGTATAGCCGCCGAGCTTCATGGCGATCGCCATCGCCTGCTCCTGAAAAATCGGGATGCCCTGCGTGCGCGCCAGCGGCTCCTCGAGATCCGGATGCGCATACACCACCGGCTCCAACCCCAATCGCCGCTGTGTGTACGGATGCACGAAGCTCGCCTGAATCGGGCCGGGTCGTATCAACGCCACTTGCACGACCAGATCGTACAAGTGGTCAGGCTTCGTGTGTAATATCGAATTGATCTGCGCGCGGCTCTCGATCTGAAACATGCCGATCGTCTCGCCGCGCTGAATGAGATCGTACGCCTTCGCGTCGCGATCCTTCACCTCGTACATGTTCGGCCGCGTTCCCGTGCGCTTCTCGATCACGTCGTACGCGATGCGCACCATCGCCAGCGCACCCAATCCCAGGAAGTCGAACTTCGGCACGCCGATCATGTCGAGATCGTCCTTGTCGAACTGCACGATCGTGCGGCCCATCGTCGTCTGCTCCACCGGCAAATAATTCCCGAGCGGCGCCGCCGAGAGCACGAAGCCGCCGACGTGCGTGGACCGCAGCCGCGCCAACCCGTCAAACGCGGGCAGCGCCGCGAGGAGCGCCCGGCCGCGCGCATTGTCGAGGTCCATGCCGCGCCCATCCGCCACTTCCATGACCGCACCGACGCATTCGCCCGGTTCGTCGCCGTGGACGCGTTTCGAAATCTCTAATGCCTGTTCCGGCGCGTAGCCCAGCGCGCGCATGGCGTCCTGAATCGCCGTCGGCGCGTGGAACAGCTGCGTCACCGCCGTGATCGCGGCATGCTTGCGATCGTAGTTCTCGTACATGTAGTTCAACACTTCCTCGCGCCGCTCGTGCTCGAAGTCCACGTCGATGTCCGGCGGCTCGGCGCGCCCATGCACGCGCGCGTCGGACAGAAAACGCTCGAAGAGCAGGCCGTGCTTCACGGGATCGACCGCCGTGATCTCCGTGCAGAACGCCACCACCGAGTTGGCCGCGCTGCCGCGCCCCTGACACAGAATGCCGATGCTCTTCGCGTAGCGTACCGCGTCGGCCATCACCAGAAAGAAGCCCGCGAATCCCAGGCGGCCGATGAGATCCAGCTCGTGCTCGATCTGATCCTTCTGTTTTTGCGAGACATTCCCCCACCGCTTCCGTGCGCCTTCTTCCGTCAACGCGCGCAGGGCGGCGACGTCGTCGACCGAGCTCATGCCGGCGCCGAGCTTCGCTTTCCGAAAGTCGGGCAGGGGAGGGCGCATCCAGTCGAGCTTGAAGATCTCGCACTCGCCGGCGATGCGCGCGCTCTCACGCAATCCCTCCTCGCGGCCGCGCCAGCGCTGCGCCATCTCGTGCGGTGAGAGCAGCCGCCATTCCGCGTTCGGATGCAGCAGTCCGCGCTTGGCCGCATCGTCGATCGTGAGATCGTAGCGCAGCGCGGTCAACATGTCGTGCACGAGTCGGCCGGCGTCGTCGACGTACCGCGGATCCTGCGTCGCCACCCACGGTATACCGTTCGATTCGGCGAGCTCGATCAGTTCCGACGCCAGCGCCGCTTCGTGGCCGCCGGTGTAGTGCAGCTGTACTTCGATGGACAACGATCCGGGGGCGAAGCACTCGCGCCATTGCGCCAAGCATCGCTTCGCTTCGCTCGACGTGATACCCTTGCCGGCTCGAAGCAACGACGCGAGCGCTCCCGTCGCGGGTCCGGTCAACGCATGCAATCCTTCCGCATGCTCGGCGACATGGGTCCACGTCACCTTCGGCCGTCCACGACGCTTGCCCTGCACCTTCTTGTCCCACTCCTCCCATTGTCCCACACGCGCGAGCGTCACCAGTGCGGCGAGGTTCTGATAGCCACGCTCGGTACGCGCCAGAAACGCCGCCGGATGTCCGTCGACGACGAGCTCCGCGCCGACGATCGGCTGCACCGGGCGCTGGCACTCGGGACAGTCGCCATCGTCAAGCTCGTCGTGCTGCTCGGCGAGCGCGCACAATGCGTGTTTGGTCGGCGCCATCGCCTCGACGGCGAATCGGGCGAGGCCGCCCAGATCGGCGGTATCAGTAATCCCTAAATGAGTATATCCTAACGTCCGCGCGTGATGCGCCAGCGCCTCGGCGGAGATGGCGCCGTCGGAAAACGAGAAGCAGGTGTGCGCGCGAAGCTCGACGTACATGCGCCGTCAGAAACTCACTTCGAGCAGATACGACGACCCCGAAGGCCCCGTCGCGAAATGGCCGTAGCCGCGAATGTTGCTGAGCGCGCCGCGGCCCAGGCCGGGGATGATCATCCACCGCCCCTTCGCCACGTCGTTGTCGTACGTGCCGACGTCGTTCATCACGAAGCTGCCGCTCTTGCCATTCACCGTGCCGGTGACGAGCGCAAAGCCCACGAAATGCGCGATGTCGTCGGCGTACGCGAGCAGATAGCACAGCGATGCCTCGCCCTGAATGCTCCCCTTCATCTCGTACACCGAGCGGACATGCGAGAATCGCGGTTGTCCCTCGATGCGGTCGTACGGTTCTTCATCCCAACTCACTACGTCGAACGCTCCCTCGAGCTGCGCCATGATCCAGTCCTCGTACGATTGATCCCGATGCGCCGATGCGCGATACCGCTCAGTCCCACCAGCCGTGAAGAAACCAGTCCGACGTCTGCTGCCTCGCACCGCGGAACAACCACACCATCATCCCGTCCTCGCGCACGCAGCGGAAATACTCGCGCGCATACGCCGCATTCCATTGGCCGCCCGACACGCGATCGGGGCCCGCGACCTCCACGAGATCATGCCATTCGTTGTCGTCGAGATAGCGTGTTGGTATTTCGTGATCGCGGCGCGGCGCGGTGTCGACCGTCACCACTTTCGGTGTGGGCAGGAGCTGGAGCGTGAGCGAGCTGTCGCGTTTGTCATCGCGCGCTGCTTTGTCATTCCGAGCGAAGCGAGGAATCTGACGTCCTTTGCGCGTGGCCTGCCGTTCGATCGTGATGGCAGATCCCTCGGTCGCTGCGCTCCCTCGGGATGACACACCGGCACGCGCCCGCGACTTCCACTGCGTCCTGAGCTCCAACAACGGATGCTCGTCGTTCACCGGCTGCACGACGACGTCGCCCTGATCGTCGGTGAGCTGCACGATCGCATCTTCGACCGCCGGCGCGCTCGCGAAGCCGCGATCGAACAAATCGCCCTGCGCGCCATGACTCCCCACCACCGACTCCACGCGCAACACCACACCCATCACCGCGTCGGGCAGCGTGATGACGTCCAACGCCTCGCGCACCAGCCGCATCCACCGCTTCTGCTCCGCGCTCGGCCGCGACGATCGCACGAGATGCGACCGCTGCATCCGGTTGCCGAGTGAGAAGACGAGCGACATCTCGCGCGCCTTCTCGCCTCGCGCCGCGAGCGCCGTGCACACCGTTCCGGCGAGCGAGTTGATGACAAACAGCAATCGCTCCGGATCCTTCAGCCCGTACTCCACCCACTCGACGCCCGCGCTCGGCAACTCGCGCGGCGGCGTCTTGAACAACCAGCGCGCCTCCTCCGCTCGCGCGCGCTGCCAGAACCGAACACCTTCCACGCCGAGGCGCACTTCGATGGACTCGGCGTCGAGCGCACCGAGCGCACCGCAGGTTTCGATGCCGAGCCCTTGGAGCAGCGCCGCGAGATGCTCGGACGGAGAGAGAACGGAGAGCTTGTACGGCGCGATGAAGCTCGCGTCGGTGCCGGGCTTCACGATGATGAGCCGCGTCTCGCTTCGCGTTGCGCTGTGGGTGGCCGCGACTTCGGCCGCGACCGGCGTCATCGCCACGCCGGCGTGCACGTCGTCGTAGCCGTAGTCGCTCGCGATGCGCAGCATCTCTTCGGCGAGCTTGCCGCCGTGCAGACCGCGTGCGTCGCCCCAGACGAGCGAGCGCTCGCCGACGGCCACACGCGGCGCCACACCGAGCAGCGACGCCGCCAGATCAGCGGGGAAGTCCGCGCCGGTCGGCCAGCTCGGACTCCAGAGACAGACGTAGCTCATGATTCATCACCGGCAAAGGAAATTCCGCATGCGCGTTGTGTCCCACGGTGCGCGCGTGCACGCGTACCGTGGCGTCGATCGCTTCCGCCGGCTCGCCGAACGGCGTGTGCCGCCAGCGGTAGCGGACGAGGCGCGACGTGAGACGGAGGCTCGCCATCGACGTCGCGTCGCCGATCGTGACCAGCGCCGAGCCGCCCTCGCGGGCCGTGCGCGTGAGGCGCACGGTCTCGGTGCCGTGGGGATCACAACCTGCTAATACCAGAAGTGAAAATCCGCCCGACCGCAGCAGCTCTTCGGCGGCGCGCAGCGCGTGCAGCCGCGACGACGGCCGGACGAGAAAGAGCCCGTCGGACTCGGCGACTCGAAACGTGTTGTCGCGCGTCCAGAACGCGCCCGCGACCGTGCTATCGCCGTCGATCCACGCCGCGCGTTCGCCCTGCGCCGCCGCGGCATGGCAGGCGGCACGAAGGATGGCCGTGGCACCGCCGCGCGGCTGCCACACCGAGAGCCGTCCGCGCGGGAGCCCGCCGTTGGGCAGGATGCAATCGAGCGCGGCAATTCCGGTGGCGACGTGCTCCGTCGTCTGCGCCCCGCCAGCGGTACCAGAGGTACTGGTAAGCGGCGTAGCGTCGGGAAAGCGCTGCTGGATGAGTGCGCGGAGCGCGGCAACCTGGGACGACATCGAGCCTGAAACGCGTAGAGGTCCAGTCCAATTTTTTATTCCTCGCTGCGGCGCTTCGCGCCGCAGCGAGGAATGCACCCCGACCTTGCGGGGGGAGGGAAGCTACCCCGAACAGAAACCGAAAGCAAGAACCAAACCTCGGATTTTGTACGCGTTATTCAGAGGAGAATCTCACGTTTGTGATGTAGATGATGATTTCCACACGGCGAAGCCGAGTGGCTGGAAGGACTTAGCGGTGCATCAGGACAGCCTCGACATCGGCAACGCCGTAGCCGTAGCCGGATTGGCCGCACTGGACACATCGGCCGCATCGGCCCCATTCGCGCCAAGCGTGAGCTCGAGCTGCTCGGTGCCGGCGAATCGTTCTTCGATCGCTTCGGACGCGCGCTCGTCGGCGGCGCCCCACCGGCCGTACGGCACGCCGTGCCTGGCGCAGAGCTCCGTCATCCGCCGCTTCAATCGCGCGCTGTACGTGCCGCTCACCTTGTGATCGAACGCGTACGTCGCCCAGTAGCGTTTCGCGAGATGCGGAAACTCCTGCTCGATGAATGGCAGATACCGCTGACGCGCCGACGATCGCAGACGCAGCGCACATGCATTCACGTACGCCGCGCCGCGCTCGGCCACCGACTTCACGAGGTGCTCGAGCGCCGCGGGATGATCGGTGATCGCCGGCAGCACCGGCATGACGTTGATGCCGACGTCGATGCCCGCTTCGCTCAATCGCGCGAGCGCGCGGAGACGCGCCTCGGGAGTCGGTGCGCGCGGCTCGACCGTGCGCGCCAGCTCGCGGTCGGTGGAGATGAGCGAGAGGTGCACCGTGAGCGATGAGTGGCGCTTGATGCGCTTGAGCACGTCGATGTCGCGCGTCACGAGCGGACTCTTGGTGATGATGGTGACCGAGAGTCCCGGATGCTCGGCCAGCACCTCGAGACACGCGCGCGTGACGCGAAAGCGCCGCTCGGCCGGCTGAAAGGGATCGGTCGCCGTGCCGATTACGATAGTTTCATCTTTCAACAACGCTAAATGCTTGTCCGATCCATGGCGCAGCGTACGCCGCAGCACGTCGGCCGCGTTGGTCTTGACGAAGATCCGCCGCTCGAACGCGAGCCACGGGACCATCGTGTCGCGCGCGGCCTGAAGATCGGCGTGCTCGGGATTGGCGGTGGCGTGGCGATCGACCACCCAGCGATGCGCGTATCGCGCGTAGCAGTACGCACACCCGAAGGCGCAGCCGATGTACGGGTTCACCGACCAGAACCCCATCTGCGTCACATCCGGTGGGTTCAGGACGTTCTTCGCGATGGTGCCGAAGTAGCGAATGTCCTTCTGTTCGCCGACGACGGGCAGCGGCTTGCCGAGCACGTCGGCTCCGAACATTGCGGTCTGCTGAAACTGCGTCTGCGGTACGCCCATGCGCCTCCGAGGGGCATGGATCGTACCGAACAAAGACCGAAGACGCAAGAGGTCGCGAGCCGAGCAGTTACCTCCAGCCGACGACGAACCCATGCCCGGTCGGCGCCGCGAAGAAGTGCGCATACGCCGGATTCCGGCTGATCCGCCACGTCTGCAGCGCCGCGATGCTGCCATACAGCAGCGTCACCTCGGTCTTCGTCATGACGTGCGTGCGCGCCATGAAATCGACGTCGCTCACCGAGCCCCAGCGGCCGATGGTCAGATAGAAGACCGTCGTCCCGATCCCGCCGCCGAGGATCCCGCGCTCGAACGCGCTGCCTCGCGCGTGGGGGATGTCGAGAATCGCCTCGTCCAGAACCGTCTGCACGTTGAGACCGGCCGAGGAGAACCAGAACTGCTTGCGCGGCTCGCGTCGTGCGCTGATGCCCGAGAAGACGGTCGGCCGAAACGTGTCGAAGCCGAACGTGGGATGCGCACCCTCGGCGATTGAGGTCCCGATGTGGCCCATCTCATGGAGGAGAATGCTGGTCGCGACGCCCAAGCTGAAGTCGCGCACGTAATGCGGGCCGTGAACGGACGCCGAGTCGGGCTGCTGGGCGCCGAGCCCCGGCGCCGAACAGAAAAATCCGAAGGCGACGATGGCTCGCTTCAGCATACGGCTGTAGAATCTATCGCATGCGCCAGAAACTGTCGGACCTCGAGATCCAGCGTGCCCTCGGCGGACTGTCGGGTTGGTCGCGCCGCGGCGATGCGCTGACCAAGACGTTCGCGTTCGATCGCTTCGCGGACGGCATCGCGTTCGTCGATCGCATCGCGAAGATCGCCGACGAGATGGATCATCATCCCGACATCGACATTCGGTACACGAAGATCACGATCGTGCTGTCGACGCACGACGCGGGCGGCATCACGCAATCGGATCTGACACTGGCGGAACGGATCGAAGGCGTGCGGTAAGTGCCGTAGCGAGCCGCGATCACAATCCCGCGAAGAGATCGGCGATCATCGCCTGCGGTTGCGCCACGCCGGCCGCGAACGCCAGATGTTCGACGTCCTTCAATGCGCTCGAATAGAATGCGTGCGCTGATCCTTGTTGCGTGGCGTGCGCCTTGAACGCGGCGTCCTTCACCGCCTTGAATTCGCGCACGCCGATCGCGCACGTCGGCGGCACGCTCTCGATCGTGAGGCGAGGATCGGGCTGCGGCATCGTCCAGGCGTGGTAGAACAGCCGCTTCGCCGCGTGCGGCGCGAGATGCTGTGCGTCGAACGCCGTCAGGCCCGACAGAAAGAATGCGGCCGTCGCGACGCGCGAGATCGCGGAATGATCGCGATGCCCGGTGGGCGCGCCTTCGGGTCCGAACGTGATGACGACGTCGGGTCGTTGGCGGCGGATGAACGAGACAATGTCGTTCGTCAGCTCAATTGGATCGGCTTGCTCGAGCGCGCCGTCGCGATAGCCGGGCATTTCGACGGGATCGATGCCGAGCAGCCGGCAGGCGACGAGCACTTCATTGCGGCGCAGAGCCGCGAGCTCTTCACGAGACGAAACGGGGACGGCGGCTGATTTGCCGGCGTCCCCGTTCGTTGCACACCACAGGCTTATCTGATGGCCGGCGCTGGCGTACTTCGCGACGATGCCGCCGACACAGAACGTCTCGTCGTCGGGATGCGCGAAGATCAGCGCGATTCGGCCCAACGTCGACGCCCGCGTTGACCGAGCTTACCGGCGCTTGCCGCCGCCCAGGAGCATGAGAATGAACATGAACATGTTGAGCAGATCGAGATAGATCTGCACCGCGGCGATGACGTAGTCATCCTGGCCGAACGTGCCGCTGCGCAGGATACGCCACGTATCGAACACCAGCAGGCCCGAGAAGATCAGCACGCCGACGGAGGCGATCCACAGACCGGCCGCGACGCTCTGCACGAACATGTTGATGATCAACGCCGCGAACAGCACGAGCAGCCCGATCATGAAGAAGCTGCCCCACGCGCTGAAATCGCGCCGGCTCACGAGCGCGTACAGCGTCAATCCGCCGAAGGCGACGAGAGTCAGCGCGGCGGCCGACGTGACGGTGCCCGGTGCGCGCGCTTCGGTGAGCGCGAGGATGGGCGCCAGCCAGATGCCTTCGATGAACGTGAACAGCAGAGTGAGGATGACGTTCTTCGGAAAATCCCGCGCGGCGCGCTGCGCCATGATCAGCGGGATGAACATGCAGATGAACGTGATGAAGGGATGCTGCATCACGCCTTGCATCAGCGCCGGCTGCGTGAACGCGAAGGCCGAGCCGAGCATGGTGACGAGAATGCTCAGGAAAACCAGGCCGTAGGTGCGGCGAACGAGCGTCGCGCGTTCCGCGCCCGTGCGAACCTGAATGGCGGGTGCGTAGGAGAAACCCATGATGTCGAAGAACTCCGTTGGAGTAGACCTTATCGAAATAATACCCTGACGCGGGGCGGCGGTGCCAGCGGCTGAGGGCGCTGGGCGCCTGATGCTTGGCGCCGGGTGCCGGGCCCCTAATGCGACGAGGGTCCGCCGCGCGCGGTCACGGTCACGTCGCCGTTCATGGTGTGCATACGCACGACGCGGCTCGAGCTCCCGATCTGCGCGACGAGGTGCCCCCGTGTGACGGTGCTCGATCCGCCACTCGGCGTAAAGTCGCTATGGACGGAACCGTTGGTGACACGCAAGTCGAACGCGCCTTGCATGGTCGCCGGCAGGTCCGCGAAGATGCCGCCGTTCATCGTCTCGACCGAAATCGAATCGCTCGGCGCGAGCGAGTCGGTCGACAAATGCACGTCGCCGTTCATGGTCTTGAGCGAGAGCGGGCCGGACACGTTCGTCGCGCGCACGTTCCCGTTGAGCGTGTGAGCGCGAATGCCGCCGGTGACGCCGTCCGCGTCAACGGATCCGTTGGTGGCCTGGCCGTCCACGGCGACGCCCGGCGGGACTGCGACGACCATGTTCGCGACGGCGTCGCTCGAGCGATGGAACAGGCTGAACATTGCCAGGAAGCCGCCGCTTCGCGCGCCGCGATACCCGCGCGCGCCGCACCGGCCGCTCGAGCGCCACATGGCGCACACGTAGTAGTCGTTGCCGGCTCGCGTCACGGCGAAATGGATGTCGCTTTGGCGGCCGCGGCGCCATCTCGTGCTGCCGCTCACGACGACTTCGTTGCCCGCGGCGCGATGGACGGTGACGTTGCCCGAGCCGTCGAGGATGTGCACGACTGCGCCGGGTTGCATCGGTTGTGTCCAACGAAATGCGTCATCGTTCGAGCCGGCGCGACTGCACCCGGACATGGCGGCGGCGGCAACGGCGAGCGTGAAAACACGGCGGGTGATCATGGCATATCCTCCTGTTGGAGAATACGCGCGATCACCCGCCAAAGTTACTTGTGCTGCGACCGGCCGTTTACCGGCGGTTTATCGTTCCTCACTTCGGCGCTTCGCACCTCCGCTCGGAATTCCCCGGTTCAAGCGATTCAGGCTAGCGCTTTCTAAGCTCCACGTTGCCGTTCACTGTCTCGAGCTTGATGTGCGGGCCGCCCGCGCGGCCGATATGGGCGCGAATGTGCTTTGGGTCGAGCCGGCCGCTCACCGTCATCTCGAAGTTCGTGTTCAGCGAACCGTTCACGGTCTCGAGATCGACGTCGCCGCCGAATTCACCCGTAAACTCGACGATCACGTTGCCGTTGACGGTCTCGAACTTCATGTCCCCGTCCGAGTCGAGCTTGCCCAATTGTGCGCGGACGCTGCCGTTCACGCTCTCCGCGTTGACGCGCCCGCCGCTCGTCCCGACGCTCACTTCACCATTCACGCTCTCAGCGCGCACTTCAGAAGTGGCGCCGTCGACCGTCACGTCGCCGTTCACGGTTTCCATCTCGACCTTCACGCCGCGCGGCACGAGCACGCGAAACTCGACGCTCACGTCATTGTTCCGATTGCGCCGGCCGCCCGAGTTGTTGTTGTGGTCATCGTTGCAGCGCGTGGCATCGCCCCAGACGGCGCAGATCGTCACGTCGTCGCCATTCTTCTCGTTGAAGAAGTGCACGACGGATGGATCGCCGCGTCGCCAGTGCTTGGTCGCGACGACTTCGACGTTGTCGCTGGTCGACGCACCGACGGTGATCGGTCCGTTCAAATTCTTGACGTGAATCCAGCGCCCGGCCGGAACACGGCCGGTCCAGTTGAATCCGTCTCCGCTCTGACGCGTCTGCCCGGCCGCGGGCAGCCCAATGGTCGCGATGAGCGTGAGTGCTGCAAGAGAGCGTTTCATGGAGTTTCTCACCGGCTTCCCTGACGCAACCTAAGATCGCCGCTGACGGTGCTTACGTCGAGGCGCCGTCCACCGCCGCCGATCCGGGCACTCAGCGACCGCCTGCTCATACGTCCGTTGCCGAGCGTCACCGGAAAGTCGCTGTTCATGTCGCCGCTCACCGTGGACATCGTGAGATCGGCGCCGAAGTCGCGCGGCACTTCGAGCGTGATGTCACCGCTCACCGAATGAAAGTTGAAGGCGCCGTTGCCGGTGAGCTCGTCCACCGCGACGTCGATGTCGCCGCTCACGGTGTTCGCGCGAACCGCCGACGCATGCAAATGTTGAAGCTTGAGATCGCCGCTCACGCTGTTCGCGGAGACGTCGCCATGCGCGCCGTTCATGTCGATGTCTCCGCTCACCGTGTTGGCGGCGACGACCACGTTCGCGGGAACCGCCACATCGAGCGTCATGCTCACATGATCCCAGTCGCGGCCGTTGTGGCTGTGACTGTGGATGCCGTCTTCGTCGCAGCTGTCATCGCTGTCGTCACGCAGCACGCACACGTTGATGCCGCGCGAGGACTCGTGCACTTCCGCGTGAATTCGGCCGAAGCTGCTGCTGTTGCCGCGCTTGGTGCCGATCACCTCCACCTTTCCGCTCGTCGAGGGGATGACTCTCACGTCGCCATTGATGTTGCTGATGGAAACATTGCTGCCGGCGGCCAGCGCCTTTTCCCAGTGAAAGTCTCCGCCCTGCGCGAACGCGGGTGCGGCCAGCGCCGCGAGCAAGACAACCGAAGTAAACCGAGGCATGGTGGGGATCCTGTTCGTAGTGTGCGGTGTCGGACCGGTCAGGGCCGAGCCCCGCGTCCGTTGGATGAGACAGTCACATCGCCACTGAAGGTTTCAGCCGAAATGCGCGCGCCGCCGCCGTTGATCTCGAACGTGAGCCGCTTGGAGTTGGACGATCCGATGCCGTGCTCGCCCGGCCGCAGCGTGATCGGGAAATCGCTCTGGATCTCGCCGTTCCAGGTCGATACGGTGAGCTGCGCGCTCGCATCGCGCGGGATGTGCAGGCCGACGTCTCCCGAATTCGTCGAGAGATCGTATCGGCCGGCCTTGTCGATCGTTCCGTCATAGGTCACGTCGCCGCTCGTCGTCTTGGCACGGACGACTTTGGCCGTGACGCCGCGCATGTCGACGTCGCCGCTCACGGTCTGCACGTCGACGTCGCCGCGCACGTCGGACAGCTTCACGTCGCCGCTCGTCGATTGAATCGACACGTCGCCGTTGATCGCGCCGGCGCTGATGCCGCCCGACAGCGTGTTCACCGCGAGGCGAGTCGCGTCTTCGACGAGAACGTCGCCGCTCTGCGCGTACGCCTCGATTTCTCCACGCGTCCCGCGCACCGAGATGTCGCCCGACTGCGAGCGTAGAATCACGCGCACGCCGATCGGCACCGCGAGCTCGATGCGGTTGTCGCCTCCGTGCCGGTTGGTGATTTCGATGCTCATGCGCGCGGGCGACGATTCAAATTGCAGGTTGTTGTTGTCGCTCGACGCGCGCACGTGAACGGTGCCCGCCTGCGAGCCGGTGACGAGGATGTCGCCGTTGCCCGCGGTGACCGTCACGGTTCCGTTGCGATCGAACGCGACGGTCGTGTCGATGCGCGACCGCGCGTCGCTCCGAATCGTGTGCCGCTGCGCCGCGGCGTCGCGTGCCAGGCCGGTCGTGAGACCGAGCCCCAGCGCCAGCGACAGGACTACCGAAATGCGTTTCATGAAGCGCTCACATCCTCGTCGGCAGCGCGGCCGCCGTGCGGAGCAGTTGAACCTTGGTATCGAGCGCGTCGTTCAGCGACTCGATGAGGAAGCGGCTGTGCGGATCTTTCGCGAGCGCGATCCGGCACTGCACGATCGCATTGTCGATGATCGCGAGATTCTTGTCGATGACGGCCACCGTCCCCGAATCGAGATCGCCGCGGCGCGAATTCACGATGGTGCGAAGCCGCTTGATCTCGGAGCTGTAGGTCTGTTCGATGGAGGGTTTGGTTGAGACGGGGCGTATGGGCGTCGAGGCGTCGGGGTGTCGAGGCGTCGAGGCGTCGAGGCGTCGAGGCGTCGAGGCGGTTGGCGGAGAGATCGTTGCGACCTGAGTCGGCTGCGTTGGCGACTTCGATGGCGTCACGGCAACCGGCGGCGCAACAGACGCCATTGAACGCTTTGTCAGCTCGTGCGTGATGGTCGCCGTGACCGCGACCAACGCCGCCGCAGCGATACCGAACGCCACACGCCGTTTCCACGCCCCGACGCCCCGACGCCCCGACGCCCCGACGCCCAATTCAACCACCGGCGTCTCGATCCGATCCGCGATCCCATTCCACAAATCACGCGATGGCGTAAGCGCCGGCAAATTCGCCGCGTCGATACGCAGCTTGCGCAAGTCAGCGAGCAGAGCGCCACACTCGGCGCACGCCAGCGCATGCGCTTCCACGGCGGAGCGTGTCGGCTCGCTCACCTCACGCTCGAGAACATCCGCGAGCGCGTCGGCGAATTGACCACAATCGAACTGGCTCGAGTTTGGTGTCGTCATCGGTTCAGTGCCTCCCGCAACAGGAGTCGCGCACGGTGCAACTGCGCTTTCGTGGCCCCTGATGTCACGCCGAGCATCTCGGCGATTTCCTCGTGTTTGTAGCCTTCGACGTCGTGGAGGACGAAGACGCGGCGCGCGCCTGGAGGAAGCCGGGTGATCGCTTCCTCGAGATCGAGGAGATCGCCCGGGGCGAGCGGCATGCCGACCACACCAGCGTGGGCATCCATGCCGCCTGCTTCGTCATCGTTCTCCTCGAAGCGTGTGCGTTGCCGTCCATCCGTCTTTCGCGCGTTGAGCACGACGTTGACCGTGAGTCGATGAAGCCACGTCGCGAACGAGCTTTCGCCGCGAAAGAGATTCAGCTTTTGCCACGCACGGACGAAGACGTCCTGCGTGAGCTCCTCGGCGCGCGTGCGGTCGTTGACCATGCGAGCGCAGAGAGAATACACCTTGTTTACATGTTGTCGATATAGTCGCTCGAACGCGACTCGATCTCCGGCCGCCGCGCGCGCGACGTCCGAATCGCCGTTGCCGATGTGATTTGAAGATGCTTCGATAATGGCCACAGCAGCCATGTGTTCGGAAACTCCATCCAGACAATCACTTGGATGGTTCCGCGGGTCAGAAGGTTTGAACGGTGTCTCGAATCAGCTGAGGCAGGTCGGAAATGCTTTCCAGCCAATGACTTGGGTTACCGGGTTCGAGCTCGGTCCGGTGGAATGCGCCCCAGGTGGCCGCCACGGTGGCCACGCCGGCGGCATTTCCCGCCATCACGTCGTGCACCGAGTCCCCCACGAAGAGCGCTTGTTCGGGCGGACAGTTGAGCCGCTGCAGTGCTATCCATACGGGCTCGGGATCGGGCTTATGTCGAGTAGACGCGTCGAGGCCGACCACCGTTTCCATGCATGAGGCGAGGCCAACGAGCGCAAGCGCGCGATACGCCAGCCATTCGGACTTGCTCGTGACGACGGCGAGCTCGTGTCCGTGCGCCCGAAGCTCATGCACGGTCTCGACGACGTGCTCGTAGCAGCTGATCAACCGGTCATGATGCTCGAGCTGGTATTCGCGATACGCGGCGATGAGCGCGTCGCGATCGGCTTCGTCGCGGGCGAAGCGCATGAACATGGTCGGCAGTGGAATCCCGATCCCTTCGCGCCACGCGGCGTCCGAGATCCACTCGCGGCCGAGCTTTTCGAAGGCGTATCGCGCCGAGTTGACGATGAGCGTGATCGAATCGACCAAGGTTCCGTCGAGGTCGAAGAGGATGGCGGCGCGCGCTCGTGTGGCCATCACGGAAGCTAGCTGCTAGGATGCACCGCATGCCTGTCCCGACGGAGCTTCGGCGCCGCACGTTGATTCTCGTCGCGTCCATCGTCGGCCTGGACGTGGTCGTGATCGCGATCTACTACGCTCTGCACATTCGTGAGCGGCCGCTGAAGACGCAGGAGACGTTCGTGGCGGTGTGGGTGGTGCTCACGTTGTTGGTGGTGGTGACGCAGATGAAGGAGATTCGGAAGTTTCGGCGTCCGCGGTAACTGCATTGACCACGGACAATGGCGGACGTTCACGGACAGGCACGGAGATGGCGTTGAAAACAGTCTGAACGGCGTTTCAAGTTGCCTGCTTATTTGAGAACACCCTCGGGACGCTTCGTTCATGAAGCATCTCGAGGGTGTTCTCAAAAAGCTCCTCTCACCGGCAGTTGACTGCAGTTCACGCCGTCTCCGTGCCCGTCCGCCGTTGTCCGCCGTTGTCCGCCGTTTGTCCGCCGTACCGCTTGTCCGTGGTACCGTTTGTCGTAGTAACAAAAGAGCCCGACCTTTCGGTCGGGCTCTCGTTGTTCTGTGGAACCGTGAATTAGCGGCCGATCTTCGTTACGTTCTCGGCCGCGGGGCCCTTGGCGCCCTGGACGATGTCGAATTCGACGCGCTCGCCTTCGGCGAGGGTGCGGAAGCCGCCGCCCTGGATCGCCGAATGGTGGACGAAGCAATCCTTCTGACCACCCTCGGGCGTGATGAAGCCGAAGCCCTTCGCGTCATTGAACCACTTCACGGTGCCGGTAGTGCGTGCCATACCAATACTCCTAAGAATGTTGATGTGTCGTCGGAGTATCGGGGGAACCGTACATACCGACCCACAGTTACAGTGCCGCCCAACTTAGTGGGTTTGGTTTCCACGCGCAATAAACGTCTGGCGGACTGAGCCGAGGCCAGGTGGCGAACCCTGTTTCATCGCGTAGCTTCGGATCAGGGACCTGCGGGGTTCGGAACCGGGAGATCGCGGCGTGTCGAGAGCGTTCGTCAATGAAGATGCGGGATCGGGTGCTCCGCTCAAACGATATGTGCTGCCGGAGCGCGGCGATCCCTCATATGACGCCGTGGCCGCCGAAGTGCTGCTCGAGGCTGCCCGCGAGGGCGACACGGAAAGCGCCGAGCGCGCGACCGGCTACTACTGGGGCGAGCCGAAGCTCGAGGATCACGTCCGAAAGATTCTGCTTCGCGCGCAGGCGCAGGGCGACGATCGGCTCGAGACGCTCGCGCGACGCTTCCTGCGATAATCCGGGAAATTCGTCATTCTCGGCCTACGCACCGCTTCGGCTCGGGATGACGACACGACGACATGACGACAGGCTGGACGCCACGGCGCATTCCAACCATCTTGTCCCTTAGAACGTCTAAGGGAGCATCATGGCGCGTACGAACGTCGATCTGCTTCAGGGGACCCTCGACCTGATCGTGCTCAAGGCCCTCTCCTGGGGGCCGATGCACGGCTTCGGCCTTGCCCGCTGGATTCAGCGCACGACCGAGGACGCGCTTCAGGTGGAAGAGGGCTCGTTGTATCCGGCGCTCTATCGCATGGAGAATCGCGCGTGGATCAAGGCGCAGTGGGCGCTCACCGAGAACGGCCGCCGCGCCAAGTATTACAAGCTCACGGCCGCGGGCAAAAGGCAGCTCGCCGCCGAGCTGGCGACGTGGGCGCGCATGAGCGCGGCGATGGGAAAGATCGTCGCGGCCACCGACGCGCCGGGCTGACGGCCCATGACGCTCGACGACGATCGTCCGCCGCCATGGCGCCGCTATCTGCGACTCGCCCGCGAGAATCCCGCGCGCGACGTCGACGACGAGCTGTCGTTTCACCTGCAGTCCACGATCGATGAATTGCTTGCCGCCGGCATGACACTCGACGGAGCATGCGCCGCGGCGCGTGCGAAGTTCGGCGACGTAGAAGGCATCAGCAAAACGTTGTATTCGCTGAGTCAACAACGGGAGCGACACATGACGCGAGCGGAATGGATGGATGCGCTGAAGCAGGACGTCGCGTTCGGGCTGCGCCAGCTGAAGAAGGCGCCGGGATTCACGTGCATCGCGCTGATCACACTCGCGCTGGGCATCGGCGCCAACGCCGCGATCTTCAGCGTGGTCAATACGGTGCTCCTTCGCCCGCTGCCGTTCGCCAACACCGACCGCGTGTTGCGTCTGTCGCAGCGCAACGGCAACGACGAGATGTGGAGCGTGCCGTTCGGCAACTACGACACCTGGCGGCGCGAGGCGTCGGGCTTCGAGGAGATTGGCGCCCTGTTCGGCGGTGGACGGCGCACGCTGACCGGTCACGGCGATCCAACACCCATCCTCACGTACAACGCCAGCGCCGGCTATTGGAAAGTTCTAAAGATCAATCCCGTCGTCGGCCGGTACTTCACGGAGGCCGAAGACCGCGACGGTGGACCGCAAGTCGTGGTGTTGTCCGAGGCGCTGTGGCGAAACCGCTTCGGCGGAGCCCGCGACATCCTCGGCCGCAGCATCACGCTGAGCGGACAGTCGTATCAGGTCATCGGTGTCGCGCCGTCGCAGTATCTCCTGCAGCCACCCGACGAAGCCGCGTGGGTACCGCTTGCGGCGTCTGCCGCGCGCCTCAGCGATTTTGGCGACCACGAGCTCAGGGTCTATGGTCTCGTCAAGCGCGGCGTCGCTCCGACCGCCGCCGTCGCGCAGCTCCAGCAGATCGATACGCGGCTCGCGCACGAGCATCCACATTCGTTCTACGACGGCGGCATCATCGCGCGCACGCTCGAGGACGCGCTGTTCGGCGATTATCGCAAGAGCCTGTATCTGTTGATGGGCGCCGTCGCGGTCGTGCTGCTCATCGCCTGCGCGAACATCGCGAACCTGCTGCTCGCCCGCGCCACCGTGCGCCGCACCGAGATCGCCGTGCGCGGTGCCCTGGGCGCGAGCCGTCGTCGCATCATCGCGCAGCTGCTCGTCGAAAGCGTGCTGCTTGCGATCGGCGGCGCGGTGCTCGGTCTAGCCGTCGCGTATGCTGGAACGCGCTTCCTCGTGAGCAGTCCGCTGCCCGTGCCACGTCTGCACGACGCTCGGCTCGATTGGCCGGTGGTGCTGTTCACGCTCGGACTCGCGGTGTTCTGCGCGATCGTGTTCGGACTCATTCCGGCCATCCGTGCGGCACGCCTCGACCTGCAGCAGACATTGCGCGACGGCGGCCGCGAGTCGCGAGGCGGCGGCAACTATCGCGTGCGCCACGCACTCGTCATCGCACAGCTGTGCCTTACTCAAGTGCTGTTGGTGGGCGCCGGCCTGCTCATTCGCAGCGCGATAGCCGTGAACGCGGTCGACGTCGGCTTCAACACGAAGAATCTGCTGCTGTTCAGCACCGGATTGCCGAGCGCGCGATACGACGGTCCGGAACGGTTGGAGGCGGGACTCGAGCAGTTGACGGCCGGCATCGGCGCCATTCCCGGCGTGCGTGGGGTGACCTGGACGCAAACCGCGCCGATCTACGGCGGCGGATGGAACTGGACCGCGAAGCGCGAAGGCAGCGACGGGCACGACGCAGGCGCGGTGGTCGCCGACATGCGCTTCGTGAGTCCGGCGTACTTCACGACGCTCGAGCTTCCGGTGTTGCGCGGCCGCTCGTTCACCGCGGCCGACGGCGCCAAGGCGCCACTCGTCGCGATCGTCTCGCGCGGACTCGCGGACAAGCTGTGGCCGGGGCAGGATCCGGTGGGACGACGAATCTCGAATGGCGGCGATCGGTGGCGCGAGGTCGTCGGTCTCGCCGCGGACGTGCATTCCAACGGACCGCAGAACGCCGTTCCTGAAGTGATGTACATGCCCGCGGCGCAGTCGGGCAACAGCGGCGTGACGTTCATCGTGCGCGGCGGCGTTCCCGTGACGACCCTGATGCCCGCGATTCGCAACGCGGTGAAATCGGTCGACCCGCTGCTCGCGATATCCGGGGTCTCGACGATGGACGAGGCGGTGGGCAACCTCTTCGCGCTCGACCGATTCATGCGCTGGCTCCTCACACTCCTCGGCGCCACGGGTCTGGTGCTGGCCGTGGTCGGCATCTACGGCGTGATCTCGTACTTCGTCACGCAGCGGCATCACGAGATGGGCGTGCGCATCGCGCTCGGCGCGTCCGGCGCCTCCGTGCACTGGCTCGTGGTGCGCCAGGGACTGGTGTTGACGGCCATTGGCATTCTCGTCGGCGTTCCGGCAGCGCTTGCCGCGACACGTCTTCTCCAATCGTTCGTGTTTGGTGTGACCGTGCGCGATCCGGCGACGTTCGTCATCGTGGCTGGACTGCTCGCGGTCGTGGCCATCGTCGCGGGTTATATTCCCGCGCGACGCGCCACCCGCATCGATCCACTCGAAGCCTTGCGAGCATCATGAATTGTTGGGGATGGTTCCTCGCTGCGGCGCTTCGCACCTCCGGTCGGAACTCCGCTGAGAAAGTGTGCGCTGGATAACTCCGCTGGTCCTGGGCGTTGCACTGGTTCTGCTTGGCGCGTTCATCGCGCTGCGGCCGTTGTTCACGCATTTCGCGACGCTCACGGGGCCGCGGTGGCTCGACGTAACCTTTGCGTTCGTCTTCATTTTCCGCGGCTACCTCAACATCAAGACCGCGCTTCAACGGCGCGCGAAGGCGTTGGCACAGGGCTAGCTACCAGCCGCGGCGTATGACGCAGACGAACCAACCCAAACGCACGCACGCGGCATTCACCGAGATCGTCATTCGCAGCCTCGGTGAATTCGTCGACCGCGTGACGCCGGCCGAACCCGACGCCGTGTCGGGCCGCCGCCGCGACACGGGCGTGTATCGCGGCGCGCCGCATGCCAACGCGCCGATCCTCACGTCGTTGGATCGACTGGGAGGCACGCATCCGCCGCACACCAAGGCGGAGCTCGAGGAGCACGTGCTGCGCAACTACATTCGCTACGCACGGCCGCACGTCGACGGCAGCTCGACGAACGATTGGGAGGAGCTGTTCTCCGCGCAGCACCACGGGGTGCCGACGCGACTGCTCGACTGGACGTACTCGCCGCTCGTCGCCGCGTTCTTCGCCACGCGGCCGAGCCGCCAGGACGAGCACGATCGCGCGGTGTGGCGGCTGGACTGGCAGCGGGTGCATCGCGGATTCAAGCTGCCACCGCTCGCGCTGCTGCCGCGGGACCTCGACGACATCTTCGGCGAAGGCAAGCACGCGACGCCGTGGCAACTCTTCAACCGCAAGTCGGACAAAGACGCATTCGCCCTGCTGGTCGAGCCGCCGTCGCTCGACCAGCGCATCGTCGCGCAGGCCGCGGTGTTCACGATGTGCAGTGATCGCACGCGCTCGTTCGACGAATTCCTTCGAGCGCACGATCTGGCCGACGCGCTCACGAAGTACATCATCCCCGCGGACGTCGTCGATCTCATGCGTGATCAGCTGGATCTGGTGGGCGTCGATGAGCGCCGGCTCTTCCCCGATCTGGATGGTGTCGCCGCGGCAATCAGGCGTTACTACGCCTAGCGCCGCGGTGGGAAGTTCGGCGCGCGCCGATGTTATCTTCTCGCCATGGTTTTTTTCAAAAGAAAGAAGAAGGCGCCAGAGGAGGTTCAGCGCCTCGATTGGAAGCTGATGGAGCGGGGCGCGATCGCGTTGTACTATCGGTCCGCGGTGCTCTCCGCCGACATCGGGTGGTTCAAGCAGCAGACGTACGTCGTGCATGAGCTGAACGCGGCGACGTGGGCCACGCCCGATGCATTTCACGACGACGTCAAACGCGTACTCGGATTTCCCGACTACTACTCGCGGAATCTCGCGTCGTGGGTCGATTGCCTGCCGGAGCTCGAGGTGCCGGATGAAGGCGGAATGCTCCTCGTCTTCCGGCGCTACGACGTGTTCGCGAAGGCGCAGCCGCAGCTTGCACAGACGATCCTGGACAGCATCGAATCCACCTCGCGGCGCTTTCTGCTCACCGGGCGCCGGCTCATCGCCCTGGTGCAATCCGACGATCCACGCATTCGCTTCGAGCGTGTCGGTGCGCTGCCCGTCACCTGGAATCCGCGCGAATGGCTCGAGACAGACCGCGGACTGGGCCGCGGGGACTAGTCGTTCTCCTCGGCGAAAGGGGGTCCCTCGACTCGCTAACGCTCGCTCGGGATGACAGGCGCCAGTTGCTTTCGCCGCGACGGCGGGGAAGTTTAGACACGGCGTTCGTCCACCCACTTCACCATCGCCTCCGAGATGCGTCACGCACTCCTCTACAGCGGCGCCTACGAGTCCAATTACAACGGGCTCAAGCCAGGCACCACGTCGTACACGAGCACCGACGGCTCGACCCGTCCGCTGGTGTGGCCGGACAAGATCGACGGCGTGCGCGTCGGCTACATGGAACGGTCGGGGAAGAAATTCTACGCCGTCCGCGTTCAGTACGACGATCACGACATCGTGCTGGAGACGCCGGTGCACGTCGATCCGGAGCGCCATCTCAACGCGCGCCGCTTCACCGCGGATCCCATGCGCATCACCGACGATGAAGCGTCGGCCCTGCTCGACGACATCATTCGCGACAATCCGGACAAGCAGCCGGAGCTCGCGATGATGATCAACAAGATCAATCAGGTTCGGCGCGCCGCGCGGCAGCAGAGCCCCGAGTCGTAAGCGACCGTTCCACTTCGCCGGCGGCACGCTGGCCGCTGGTGATCGCGCCTTCGACGGTGCCGGTCGCACCGTCGGCGCCCGTTGCTTCGCCGGCGAAGAACAACGTGCCGCGAAGCGGTTTGGCGAGCGCGTCAGGCGCGTTCGCGCCCCCGACGGTTTGGTAGCTGTACGCGCCGCGCGAGAAGGGATCGTGAATCCAGTCGTGCGTCCATGCCGCCTCGACCAGCCCGCGCATGCGGCGCGCGGGAATCTTGAATTGTCGTGACAGCGCGTTGATCGCGGCGTCCTCGATCTGTTCCGAGGCCAATTGTGAGAGCTCGCGCGCGCCCGGACCGCCGTGCCAACCGACCATGATCGGCGCGGTGACGGGATACGACGTCCACCAAATCGGAAATTGTTCGTCGTTCGTGTGGACGAAGCTCGCAGTGTCAAAATCCTCGGTGCCGACCTGTTTCGCGAACCACTCCGTCGCCCAGAAGCGTTCGGTGAAGCGTAGCGTGATGCGAACGACCGCGCCCATGTCTATCTGGTCCAGGGCCGGCCGTTTCGCTCGCAGATCGGGATCGAATTCGATGGCGCCTGTTTCGCCGGGCGACGCTTGGAGCACGCTCGCCGGGACGGCGACGATCGCGGCGCGCGCATCGATCGCCGGACGGGCACGACCGTCGGGATGCGCCGCCTCGACCGACACGTTCCCCGGGGCCCATCGCACTCGCGTCGCGATCGCCGACGTCCGAATGCGGTCGCCAAGTGGTGATGCGAGCCATTCGATGACGCGGTCGTAGCCGTCGAGGACGCGGCCGATGCGTCGTTCGCGCACGTCGCCGCGGGGGCTGCCGCCATCGGCGAGGGCACGCTCGCTGATGCGCGCGGGATCCGCCGCGTGAAAGCCCTGCACGAACTGCAGCGTCAAGCGGCGTTCGTTCGCCAGCCGCCTGCCTCCAGGGCGTGTCTTTAGAAAATCATCAAGCGAGCGATCGGGTGTTCGCTTGGCATCGAGCCGCCGCATGACCGTGTCGAGCCGCCGCCAGAAATCATCCATGCGCCGAATGCTGTCACCGGCGATCTGCCACCGGCGTCCGCTGATGTCGTACGAGGCCAGGCGCGCGCGATGCAGAATGCTCTGGGTTTCGGTCGCGCTGCCGTGAATGAATTCGGCGCCCAGCTCGATCGGTATGGGAGTGCTGCGGTCGCGCAGCGTGAAGACGCGGCCGCCGACGCGTTCCCGCGCCTCGATGACGAGCACGTCGTATCCGCGTTCGTCAAGCGCATGTGCGGCGGCCAGTCCCGCCGCGCCCGCGCCGATGATGACGACGTCCGCCTTATTGGTCGTTCGGTGCATACGTGTCCAATGTAGGAAGCAAGTATCCGGCTCTCCGCGAGCCTGCTCTCGCAATCCCCCGGTTCACCGGCTAAATTGCATGGGTAACGAGCAGTAACCAGCAAGCTCCTTATTCCCTTCGCCCCCTGACATAATGGACGGCACTACCGCCCAGGCGATTTATCGCGAAGAAAAGGCTCGCGCGCTTCAGGAACGTCGGATTTCCCACGCGCAGCTGATGGCCGAAGCAAAGGAAGCATTCGCTAAGATGTTGGCCGACGCGCAGTTAGCCCGTAAGGGCGGCCGGCCGAAGAGCAATCCCAACGCACCGGGTGCCGCCGCCAAACCAGCTGCGCCAAAGCCCGTTGCCGTGGCTCCGGCGCCTGCCAAAAAGGCCGTTCCGGTGAAAGCCGCCGCGGTGAAGGTGGTGCAACCAAAGGCCAAGCCCGAGGCTACCAAGCTCAAGGCGGTCCCGGCCAAGAAGGCGTCGGCGACCAAGGTTCGCGTCACCGCCAAGCGTGCCCAGCCGGTGAAAGTCTCCGCCAAGAAGCCGGCGAAGAAGGTCGCGCCCGCGCAGGCACGCGCGAAGAAACCGCTCGCTCGTACGAAACCGACGAAGAAGCGGTAGTTTCTTCGGCCGATGCGCGTCCGTCGCGTAGTCATCGGCCTCGTAGCGGGATTCATCATCGGAAGCGCGATCGGGAGCTCAGGCAACCCGATCGCGCTTCGCGTTGCCGACGCCTTCCAGCCAGTTGGCCAGCTGTGGGTCAACGCGATCCGGATGACGATCGTGCCGCTCGTCGTCTCGCTCCTGTTCGTCGGCATCGCGTCGCATCACGCCGCGGACGACGTTGGGCGCATCGGCGGCGCCACCATCGTCACGTTCTTCGCGCTCCTCGTGTTCGCCGCGGCGGTCGCGCTGGCCCTCGCGCCGTCGCTCATCGCCGACATGAAGCTCGACCCCAATGTGGCCGCCACGTTGCGCGCCGCCGCGCAGTCGAGCGCGACACAGACCTCGCAGCAGGTCACGCAACTGCCAGGATTCGGGGCATGGGTCACTGGACTCGTGCCGGTGAACGCGCTCAAAGTGGCGGCCGACGGCGCGATGCTGCCGCTCATCGTCTTCACACTCCTCTTTGCGCTCGCGAGCCGCCGCATCGACGACGCACTGCGTGCCGCCCTCGTCGAATTCTTCGGCGCCGTCGCCGCCGCAACGACGACGATCGTCGACTGGATCATCTACGTTGCGCCGATCGGCATCTTTGCGCTCGTGCTCGGCGCGGCGAGCCGGGCCGGAGTGGCGCTCGCCGGGGCGATGGCGTACTACGTGCTTGCGATCTCCGCGCTGCTCGTGCTGTTCGCACTGCTCATGTATCCGATCGCGACGTTCGTCGGCCGCATTCCCCTGGGCTGGTTTACGCGCGGCGTGTTTCCGGCGCAAGCGGTGGCGCTGAGCTCGAGCTCCTCGCTCGCATCGCTGCCCGCGCTCGTCGAAGGATCGCGCGCACTCGGCCTGCCGGTGCAGGTGGGCGGCTTCGTGTTACCGCTGGCGGTATCCGCGTTCAAGGTGGCGACGCCGATCACGTGGATGATGGGCACGTTGTTCCTGGCCAAGCTGTATGGCGTCACGCTCGGCACCGGCGCGCTCGTCACGCTCGCGCTCACGTCCGTGGCGCTGAGCCTCACCATTCCCGGCGTTCCGCAGGGCGCTCAGCTGCTCCTGGCGCCGGTCCTCGTGAGCTACGGCATTCCTGCCGAAGGCATCGCGCTGCTGATTGCGGTCGACACGATTCCAGATCTCTTTGGCACGATGACGAACGTCACCGGCGATCTGATCGTCGGCACGGTCGTCGGACGACACGCGGTTGCGGACACCGTGGACGCGACCGCATCATCTGTTCATGCGTGACGGAGACTTTCATGTTCGGGGCAAGGAGATCTCCCGCGTCGAGGGGTTGAGCGACGCCGTGTTCGGATTCGCCATCACCTTGCTCGTGATCTCGCTCGAAGTTCCGAAGTCGGCCGACGAAGTGTTGTACGCGATGCGCGGGTTGCTGGCGTTCGCCGCGACGTTCTTTCTGCTGTTCATGATCTGGCGAACGCAGTTCACGTTCTTTCGCCGGTATGGGCTCGAGGACAATAGGACGGTGTTCCTCAACGCCGTGCTGATGTTCACGGTGCTGTTCTTCGTCTATCCGCTGAAGTTCGTCTTCTCGACGATCGTCGAGCGCCTGCTCTGGCACACGGCGCTCCGAGGCCGAGTGCAGCCGGAGAGCTTCAACAGCCGTGGCATGCTGCTGTTGACGGTTGCGTTCGGCCTGGGCTTCGCCGCCGTCTTCGGCGTGTTCTCGATGATGTACGCACACGCCTACCGGCTGCGCGACCACCTGAAGCTCAATCCCGTCGAGGTGTACGACACGGAAGGCGCCATGCGCGCGACGCGGAACGCGACGGTCATCGGGGTCGTGGTGGCGGCGTCCAATGCCGCCATGGTGCTCGTCGGGCCGGACAACGACGCGATCGCCTACGCCACGATCGTCGCGATGTTCGGCCTCATTTTCCGGCAGGTGCGGTTTCGCCGGCAGCGCGTCACGGGCCGCCGCGCGATTCTCGCCACCATGGCGCAGGCATCGACGTGAACCGCGTCCGCTCGCTGGCCGTCGCGATACCGCTGGCCGCGGCATGTGGCACATCGGACAATGCCGCGACGAAGCAGGCGGTCGCGTCATCATCCGCGCCGGCCATCGCCGCGGTCGGCAGCTCGCAGTGCCCGTCGACCGGTCTCTGGGCGCAATGCTCGGTCTTGTATCGTCTCGATCGCGCCGGTGTCGCGCCTCGCCTCGATTCCACGGCGAAGCCCGAGGAAAAGCGGCTCACGGGAACGAGCTTCCTGGTGAAGATCGGCCGCATCGCATCGCTCGACGTCTTCATCTACCCCGACTCGATGGCGCGCCGCGTCGACGGCGCCAAGCTCGATACGACGCAATTCGTCGATGGACAGGCAACACAAACCATTCGCCGCGAGCGAACGTTGATTCAGAACGGCAATCTCATCGCGCTGCTGACGAGTCTCAACGAACGCCAACGCGAGCGCGTCGCAAACGCGTTGGGCGCCGGCGCGCCGCAGCCGGGGTCGCAATGAGAGCCGGCGCACGAGTCGTCGTTTTCGCCGTGGCGGTCGTCGCCGGCACGTCGTGCACGATACCGTTCGCGCACCGCGGTGCGCCCGATCCCAATCGTCCGGTCCCGGACAGCTTTCTCGTCTCGTTCGAGACGAGCCGAGGACGATTCGACGTGATGGCGCGGAAGGCGTGGGCGCCGAATGGCGTCGATCACTTTTACACGCTGGTCGGCAATCGATACTATGACGGCGCGCGCTTCTTTCGCGTCGTCAAGAATTTCGTCGCGCAGTTCGGTCTTGCCGCCGATCCCGAACGAACGGCCGCGTGGCGTTTGCGTGCGATCGCCGATGAGCCGGTGAAGCACACCAACGCGCGCGGCGTCATCGCCTACGCGCGTGGCGGGCCGGGCACGCGCTCGACGCAGCTGTTCATCAATCTCAAGGACAATGCGCGGCTCGACACGTTGAACGGCTTTGGATTCCCACCCATCGCTGAAGTCGTATCGGGCATGGACGTCGTCGACTCGTTGTATTCGGGCTACGGCGAAGCGACGCCGCGCACCGGCGCGATCGCGGGGCGCTCGGGTCCGTCGCAGGATTCGATCGGACGCCAGGGCAACGTCTATCTCCAACGTGGGTGGCCAAAGCTCGATTACATCAAGCGCGCGCGTATCGTGCACGAGTGGCGTGGAGCGGACGAGCCGTGACGTCGGCGGCCGCTCACGGCGCGGAGCTCAAGAAGGAGCTCGGCTTACGCGATCTCGTGCTTCAGCAGATCGTGTACGTCGTCGGCGTCACATGGGTGGGCGCGGCCGCGAAGCTCGGCCACGCGCAAGTTATTTTCTGGCTCGCCGCGATTGTCCTGTTCTACTTGCCGCAGGCCGCCGTGGTGATCGATCTCTCGCGACGCATGCCGCTCGAGGGTGGACTGTATCAGTGGGCGCGCCTGGGGTTGGGTGAGCTGATCGGATTTCTCGTCGCGTGGAATTTGTGGGTGTACGGTGTCGTGCTGATCGCGACGATCGGACTCATTGTCGGCACGGCGTTGTCCTACGCCTTCGGCCCGAGCGCCGGCTGGTTGGCCACGAACAAGACGTTCACGCTCGTGCTCAACGCGTTTCTGTTGGCCGCATTGATGGTGTTGGCCGTGCGGGGATTGGGTGTGAGCAAGTGGCTGCACAACGCGGGAAGCATCGGGCTGCTGCTGGCCTTCGCGGCGTTGATCATTTTGCCGTTGGTGCACATGGCGCGCGGCGGAACGCCAGAGCCCGCGCCGTACTCGGTCGCCATGCCCGCGCTCTCCCTGCTCAGCATCAACATCTTCAGCAAGCTCGCGGTCGGCGCGTTGAGTGGATTTGAATACGTCGCGGTCCTGGCGGGCGAGACGAAGGATGCGTCACGCACGATCGCGAAGGCGACGTTGATCGCGGCGCCGATCATTGCGCTCATGTTCATCTTTGGAACGAGCTCGGTGCTGGCGTTCATTCCGATCGACCGCATCGACCTGGTCGGGCCGATCCCGCAGGTGTTGCGCGCCGGGATTGGATCGCTGGGCGTGGGCGCCGTCCTGGCCGTGGTGGCGATTCTCCTGGTCACCGGCCGTACGATCACCAATACGAGCATCCTGCTCACGGCGACGTCGCGCATGCCGATGGTCGCCGGCTGGGATGATCTTCTACCGCGCTGGTTCACGACGTTGCACCCGAAATACCGCACACCGATCAACTCGATCCTCTTCGTGGGCGTCATCGCGGTCGCGTTTGGAGCGGCGGGCATCTCCGGTGTCGGCCGGCAGGAAGCCTATCAATTGCTCGACAACGCGGCCGGCATCTTTTACGGACTGACCTACATCGTGATGTTCGCCATCCCGCTATTCGGTCTTCGGAACGCGCGACCGCGGCCGAGTCCCGCGCTGCGTGTGGCCGCGGCGTCGGGATTTGCGGTGAGCGTCCTGTACGTCGTGCTGTCGATCTTCCCGATCATCGACGTGCCGAGCTGGTGGAGCTTCGCGGCGAAGATCTCTGGCGTGGTCATCGCATTGAATGCGGTCGGACTGGCGATCTACGTGGCAGCCGCGCGACGCCGAGCGATTCGCGCGGCGGCGTTCGCCGAGTGAGCAGCATGCGCGCCCTCAGCGTCCTGCTCATGGCCGCCGTACACGCGCTTCCTGTCGCGGGGCAACAATCGGATTCGGCGCGGTGCGACTCGATCGTTGGCGCGTCACGCGCCGACAGCGTCCAGGCGGCGCTGTTTCTATCGGTTCGCCGAGTCGACGGGCCACCGTTCGTCGGCGAGCAAGCACACCGCATTCTCACGAGCATCGGGTCCGGGTTCGTCGCACCGCGGCCATTCCGGTTGAACGTGTTCTCCGGTCCCTCGCTCGCGCGAACGCTGCGTGTTCGCGGCGGGGACACGGCAGTGACCCTGCGCGCGCCCACGGTTACCGCGATCTATCGCGTCACCACGTCAGCCGCGGGCATCGAGGAAATACTCGTCACGCGCGCCGGGCTCATGACGGGGTTCGACTCCGCCGCGGTGGATGCCATTCGGACGGGAGCGGTCGCCAATCCCGCCTTCGCACCGCTGAGTGGCGACTACACGACGAGCTTCAACGTGGTCTGGTCCACCGACTCGACGGCCGGCGCCATGCGATTGGCGTCCGCGCAATTCCCACGAATGCCGGTGGTGGACGCGAGCGCGCTGGAGAACGACCCACCACCTCCATTCCCGCCGGCAGCGCGCGCGAACGATCTCGACGAAGGCGAAGTCGTGCTGCGGTTTGTCATCGACCTGGACGGGTTGCCGAATTTCGACACCATCGAGCTCGTTCGCTCGACGGATGCGAGCTTTACCCGCGCCGCGCTCGTGGCGCTGTCGAAGCATCGCTTTCGGCCGGCGACCATTCGCGGGTGCGCGGTCGCGCAGCAGGTCGAGTACGCGATGACATTCTCGCTTCCCGAGCCGCCGACGCATTGACGGACGAGGCCTTCGGCTGTCCATTTGCCCCGTCCGGCTGGCTGGTCAACCTCCCCACTCTGACCGGGAACCATGGCAGCACCGCTTCCGCTACTACCAGAGCAACGCAGCTTCGGCGAGACGCTTCGCCCCGACAACTGGTGGCTTCAGCCCGTCGTCGTCTTCACGATCCTCGGCGCGTTCGTCGTCTACGCGACCTGGGCGGCATTTCAAAACGCTCATTACACGTATGGGCCGTACCTGTCGCCCTTTTATTCGCCGGAGCTCTGGGGCGATCCGCGCACGGCATGGTTCGGCGCGAAGCCCGGTTGGTGGCCGGGACTGCTGCCGTTCTCGCCGGCACTGATCATCCTGCCGTTTCCCGGCCTCTTTCGATTCACCTGCTACTACTATCGCGGCGCGTACTACAAGGCCTTCTGGGCCGATCCGCCGAACTGCGCGGTCGGTGAGCCGAGAAAGTCGTATCTCGGCGAGCGGTCGTTTCCGCTGATTCTCCAGAACGTGCACCGCTATTTCATGTACATCGCGGTGATCTTCCTGTTCATTCTCGCGCACGACGTGTGGCGCGCGCTGTGGTTCGATGACGGGGCCGGCGGCGTGAAGTTCGGCGTTGGCGTCGGCACGCTCGTCCTCGCGCTCAACACCGTGCTCCTGAGCTGCTACACGCTCGGTTGCCACTCGATGCGCCACATCGTCGGCGGATTCTTCGATCAGCTCTCGCGCCACCCCGTGCGGAAGAAAGCGTACGACTGCTCGAGCTGTCTCAATCGGTGGCACATGAAGTGGGCGTGGATGTCGCTGGTCGGCGTCGCGTTCGCGGACCTCTACGTTCGGCTGTGCTCGATGGGCATCTGGCACGACTGGAGGCTGTTTTGATTGTTGGTGATTGTTCCTCACTACGGCGCTACGCCCCTCCGCTCGGAATTCCGCAATAATGAGTTTTGTAGAATATCAAACTACTGAACACGACGTACTCGTCATCGGCGCGGGCGGCGCCGGCCTGCGCGCGGCGATCGAAGCGTCGGCGCACGGCGTCAAGGTCGGTCTCGTCTGCAAATCGCTGCTCGGCAAAGCGCACACCGTGATGGCCGAGGGCGGCATGGCCGCGGCGATGGGCAACGTCGACGATCGCGACAACTGGCGCGTGCACTTCGCCGACACCATGCGCGGCGGGCAGTACATCAACAACTGGCGCATGGCCGAGCTGCACGCGAAGGAAGCGCCCGATCGCGTGAAGGAGCTCGAGGCGTGGGGCGCAGTGTTCGATCGCACCGCCGACGGCCGCATTCTGCAGCGCAACTTCGGCGGCCACCGGTATCCGCGTCTGGCGCACGTCGGCGACCGCACCGGCCTCGAGCTGATTCGCACGCTGCAGGATCACGGCATCCATCAAGGCATCGACGTCTTCATGGAGGTCACGGTCGTCACCCTCCTCAAGGACGGTGACCGCATCGCCGGCGCTTTTGCCTACGACCGCGAGCGCGGCCGTTTTCGTCTGTTTCAGGCAAAATCGGTCATCCTCGCCACGGGCGGCGTCGGACGGGCGTTCAAGATCACGTCGAACAGCTGGGAGTACACGGGCGACGGCCATTCACTCGCCTACCATGCCGGCGCGGCGCTCCAGGACATGGAGTTCATCCAGTTCCATCCCACCGGCATGATCTGGCCGCCGAGCGTGCGCGGCATTCTCGTGACGGAAGGCGTGCGCGGCGAAGGCGGCGTATTAAAGAATCGTGATGGCAAGCGATTCATGTTCGAGAACATCCCCGACAACTACAAGGCGCAAACCGCCGACAATCCCGAAGAAGGGTGGAAGTACACGCAGGGCGACAAGAATTCGCGGCGCCCGCCCGAGCTGCTCACGCGCGACCACGTGGCGCGCATGATCGTGCGCGAGGTGCGCGAAGGACGCGGCTCACCGCACGGCGGCGTGTTCCTCGACATCTCGTGGATCAAGGAAAAGCTCCCGAACGCCGAGGAGCACATCAAGCGCAAGCTGCCGAGCATGTATCACCAGTTCATGCAGCTGGCGGGCGTCGACATCACGAAGGAACCGATGGAGATCGGCCCGACGTGCCACTACATCATGGGCGGCGTGCGCGTCGACGGTGAATCGCAGATGTCGACCGTCCCCGGACTCTTTGCGTGCGGCGAAGTCGCCGCCGGGCTGCACGGCGCCAATCGACTCGGCGGCAACTCGCTGTCGGATCTCATCGTGTTCGGCAAGCGCGCGGGCGAACATGCGGCATTGTTCGCCAAGCAAAACGGCGCGGCGAAACCAAATCAGGCCGACGTGGATGACGCGGCGCGCATGGCACTCGCGCCATTCAATCGTGAGAGCGCGGAAGGACCGTATCAAGTGCAGGAAGCCCTGCAGGAAGTGATGCAGGACAACGTCAACATCGTTCGCGCGCAGGAGCAGATGGAATTCGCGCTCGGCGAGGTCGGCAAGCTCAAGCACCGCGCCGAGCAGGTCGGTGTGAAGGGCAATCGCGAGTACAATCCGGGCTGGCACACCGCGCTCGATCTGAAGAATCTGCTCACGGTGTCCGAGGCGATCACGCGCTGCGCGATCGAACGCAAGGAAAGCCGCGGCGGACATTTTCGCGATGACTATCCGGAGAAGGATCCGGCGTACGCGACGTTCAACCTCGTCGTGCAGAAGGGACGAGGAGGCGACGGAGAGATGGAGCTGCGCCGCGAGCCGATCGCGTCCATGCCCGAGCATCTGAACGCCGTGATCGAGGAGATGAAATGACGGCTCCGGGTGGGCGACCAAACGATGCATTCACCGCCGCGCAGCAAGCACAGGATGCGGCCGCGAAGCACACGACGCGCACGTTCAAGATCTGGCGCGGCGATCAGGGCAAGGGCGCATTCGTCGAGTACCAGCAGGACGTCGTCGAGGGCATGGTGGTCCTCGACGCGGTCCACGAGATCCAGGCGACCCAGGCGAACGACCTGGCCTGCCGCTGGAACTGCAAGGCCGGCAAATGCGGATCATGCTCGGCGGAAATCAACGGCATGCCGAAGCTGATGTGCATGACGCGCCTGGCCGAGCTCGACGTGGACGCGCCGGTGACGATCGAGCCGATGCGCGCCTTTCCGCACGTGCGCGATCTCGTGACCGACGTGTCCTGGAACTACGAGGTCAAGAAGAAGATCAAGAAGTTCACGCCGCGTCCGCCGGACGCCGCGGACGGCACGTGGCGCATGCAGCAGAGCGACATCGATCGAGTGCAGGAATTCAGAAAATGTATCGAATGCTTTCTGTGCCAGGATGTCTGCCATGTCCTGCGCGACCATCACAAGCATGATGGGTTCATCGGCCCGCGTTTCCTGGTCCATACCGCGGCGATGGAGATGCATCCGCTCGACACGGCGGATCGCGTGCCCGAGCTGCGCAAGGAGTTCGGGATCGGCTACTGCAACATCACCAAGTGCTGCACCAAGGTGTGTCCCGAGCACATCACGATCACCGACAACGCGATCATTCCATTGAAGGAGCGCGTCGTCGATGAATACTTCGATCCGATCGGCAAGCTGGTGAAGATCTACTCGCGGCGGAAGAAGTAGGACTCCTTCGTCGGGACGGGGGTCCCTCGACTCCGGCGCTACGCACCTCCGCTCGGGATGACATTATTTGGGCAAATACCGTGCGGGGATCGGCATATCCGGCCGCTCGCCTTGCCAGTACACCGTCACGACCCACCAGCGCGTGCCGTCGTTCAACATCTGAATGCTGTTGATCCCGCGCGCGAACGGCGTCGAGTCGTTCGCCTGGCGGCGGGACTCGTACGTGCTGAATGCCTCGGTGATCGTACCGAACGTGTCGGCGGTGCGCTTGATCTCGCGCTCGAAGAAGCCATTCTCGTCCATGCTCGTCTTCACGGCGTCTATGTACTCGTCCGGCGTGTACACCACGGTCGTCGCCTTGTGGTCGGGCCCGATGCGCGTCGGAATGAGTCGCGCGCCGGGAACGAACAGCGAGTGAAAGCGATCCCAGTCGCGTCGCTGGCACGCCGGACCTGAGATCGACTCGTACAGTGCGGCGACGATCGCGTCCTGCGTCGCGACGTCTTTCGGATCCGCCGTCGTGCGCGGCGGCGGCTCTACGTACGTCTTGCATCCTTCGGGCGGCGCGCCCCGCGGCACCGCCTGCATGCGAAACGTCTTTGCGACCGGCGGGCTGCCCGTCACCTCCATCACCCCTCGGAAATACATGCCCGACTTCTGCGCGCGCACGAGAAAGTCGAGATGCTCGGGCTGGTCGGTCATCGCCTTCACGAATTCGAAGTCGCCCGTGTTCGCCCGCATCCCGGTCTCCGTGCCCGGCGGGACGATCGGCACATACTGGCGATCGTACTGCGCGAGGGCCGCGCTGTCGTGCGCGTTGAACGCCGAGAGCCATCCCGCGAACACCTTGCCGACGGGCGTGGATGGAATAGTGCTCTGTGCGGCGGCGTTCGCGGCCGCGAGAACGGTCAGGCTCGTGAGCAGGCGCCAGCGCATGCGACCCTCGAGGCGTGAGTGGAAGGATCTGAGAATACGGCGCGCGTCGCCTCTATTGCAACCGGTCGCCACCGCGCCACATTTCACGATGACACCGGACCCCGGTGAGAGGAGACCCCGGATGCAATTGAAACCAATCACTCGCGAAGGCATTCCCGCCGCGCTCGAGAAAGCCGAGCGGTATCGCTTGCTCAACGATTCGTCGGCGGCGGAAAGCATTTGTCTCGACGTGCTCGACGTCGACCCCGACAATCAGGAAGCACTGATCTCGCTGCTGCTGTCGATCACCGATCAATTCGTCGACGAGATGTCGGACGGCGTGCGGCGCGCGCGCGCGGTGCTCCCGCGGTTACGCGACGAGTACGATCGCCACTACTATGCGGGCATCGTCTCCGAGCGACGGGCGCGCGCCTATCTGCATCACGGCGCGCTGGGTTCCGCGGACGTGGCGTCGGAAGCGTTTCGCGAAGCGATGGGTCACTACGAGCGCGCCGAGCACATGCGGCCGCCGAGCAACGACGAGGCGATTCTTCGCTGGAACACGTGCGTGCGCATGCTCGGCCGTCACGAGCGGGCACCGGCGCATCAGGAGTACGAGCCCGCGCTCGACGACTGAGCGTTCGTCAGAGATTCTCGCGAACGTTGCGTTTGAAGTCCGCGATCGCTTTTTCGTTCCGCTTGT
The DNA here is from genome assembly GCA_035606695.1 of Gemmatimonadaceae bacterium. Taxonomy (NCBI): domain Bacteria; kingdom Pseudomonadati; phylum Gemmatimonadota; class Gemmatimonadia; order Gemmatimonadales; family Gemmatimonadaceae; species Gemmatimonadaceae bacterium. Next base: position 15,237 of record DATNEW010000050.1, on the reverse strand, counting down.
AGAACGTCCACTGCTTGATCCGTTTTGCGTCGACGAGCCGCGACGCGACGAGCAGGCGCATGTGCTGGCTCACGGTCGGTTGGCTGACGCCCAGCTTCTCCGCGATCAACACGCCGCACACGCCGTCGGTCTCGAGATCGCCGTCGATCTGCGCGCGGAAATGTTTCGCCGGCTCCTTGAGCCAGTGCAGAATCTGAAGGCGTCGCTCGTTGTCGACGGCGGTCAGGCAGCGGAGGAGATGCGCCGAGCTGAATCGCGGATGCGCGGCGCTCATGTGAAGCTCATGTGAAAGTCATGTGAATTGCACCGCGGTCGTATTGCCGCCGCTGATTACGACGGCCACGCGTTCGTTCGCGGCCGGCACGTACTTCCCCGAGAGCAACGCGGCAAACGCCGTCGCACCGCCCGGCTCGGCGACGATGCGCAGCGCGTTCCACAGGAAATGCTGCGCGGCCCGAATGTCGTCGTCGGAGACGAGCACCGCGCCGGCGATCACCGGCTTCACGACGTCAAACACGTGCGTGCCGACGCTGCGCGGCGCGAGCGAATCGGCCGCGATGCACGTCGTGTCGATGTCGGTGTTCACGGGGCGTCCGGCCTCGAGCGCCCTGGACAGTGTCGGCGCGCCCGTGGGCTCGACGCCGAAGACGCGTACCCGGTGCTGATACCAGGCGGCGACACCGCCGAGCAATCCGCCGCCGCCGACGGCGACGAGCACCGTGTCGGCGTCGGGAACTTGCTCCTCGAGCTCGACGGCGACCGTCGCCTGGCCGAGCATTGTTTCGCGCTGATCGAAGGCGTGCACGGAGAGAACGTCGCGGTCCGCCGCCCAGGCTTCGCTCGCCGCGAGTGCGTCGGCATACGACGCACCGCCGAGGACGAGCGTCGCGCCGTACGAGCGAATGCGGTCGATCTTGGCGGGTGACGAGATGACCGGCGCGAAGATCGTGGCGGGAATGCCGAGCTGCTGCGCGGCGTACGCGACGGCGGCGCCGTGGTTGCCGCCGGTCGCGGCGAAGACGCCTTCGGGTGGAATGTCGCGGAGGAGCAGGTTGGCGAATGCGCCGCGCACCTTGAATGAGCCGGAGTGTTGCAGCAGCTCGAGCTTGACCGTGGCGGGCGGAGCGCCGGCCGCGTCCAATTCGATGACCGGCGTGCGGCGAATGTAGGGGGCGATGCGTCGCGCCGTATCGCGAACAGCGTCGGCGGTGATGAACGGCGCGGACGTCCGGACGTCGTCGGGCACTGCGGGTAGCGGCATCGGTTTCTCGACGAGTAGTTAGCCACTTAGCTAATTAGCTAACTAACAATACGTACGCCTTGCCTCGAGCCGCAAGCCGCCGTCATGCGCGCCTCGGCGGGAACTTGACAATCGCCGTCTCGGCGGCGTACATCGGCTAGCCTCTCACCCGTCCCCGCCAATGACCTCACGCCGCCACTTCCTCGCTCGCGCGCCGCTGGGCACTGCCGGACTGCTCGCCGCCTGCCGCCAGGCGTCGGCCGCCCACGACACCGCGTCCGTCGCGCAAGCCGGCGCCGCCGCGCCGATGCAGGCCGGCTCTCCCGCGACGCGGCCGCTGCTTGCCGCGCTGCCCGCCGGTGCCGCGGTCTTGCGATGGACCCCGAAGCACGAAGAGCTCGTATACACGTTCGGCGGCGCGGCGCCCAGACAGCGCATCAAGTCGGGCACGCGCATCGTGACGTGGACGGAGGACTGCTTCGACGGCGCGGTGAAGACGGCGGCCGACTTGCCGTCCAAGGTCATGCCCGCGGGGCACGACAATCCGCAAACGGGTCCGTTCTACGTCGAAGGCGCGGAGCCGGGCGATACGGTCGCGGTGCACATTCGCAAACTCGAACCGGCGCGCGCGTATGGCGTGTCGTCGTTCGGTCCTGGATTCGGCGCGCTCGTCGGCACCGATCAAACCGCGATGTTGGGTCCTGACTTTCCCGAAACGACGTGGCGATACGACGTCGATGCCGCGCGCAACGTCGCACGCAGCACCAGCCGCGACGCCAAGCGCGCCTGGGAAGTGCCGCTCGCGCCATTCCTCGGCTGCCTGGGCGTGGCGCCGGCGGGCGGGGAAGCGCGCACGACGATCGTGCCGGGCAACTTCGGCGGCAACATGGATTGTCCCGAAGTACGCGCGGGAAACACCGTCTTCCTCGGCGTCAATGTACCCGGCGCGCTGCTCTCATTCGGTGACGGGCACTACGCGATGGGCGAAGGCGAGATCATGGGCGCCGCGATCGAAGGCGCGATGAACGTGGAGGTGTACGTCGAGCTGCTGAAGCACACGGCCACGCCGGTGCCGCGCATCGAGAACGCCGACGAGATCATGTTCGTCGGCAGCGGACGGCCGCTCGAGGATGCGGCGCGCGTCGCGTTCAAGGCGATGGTCGGCTGGGTGCAGGCTAACGCGAAGCTCTCCGAGCTCGATGCGTATCAGTTCGTCTCGCAGAATTCGCGCGCGCCGATCATTCAGATCGTCGATCCGGAGTACACCGTTCTCGTCAAGATCGCGAAGTCGCGTCTGCCGACGAACGCGAGCTGACGCGCGTCAACACTTGGTTGCCGGTGCCACGCCGAACAGCAGTGTCGCGCGTTTGGTCGTATCGACGACTGATTTCGCTGTCACGCTGTCGGTGCCCCCGCGCGTCGTGCATTGCGCCGTGACGAGCCCCGTTTGGTCGATGCGAGCGAGCGTGGTGTCGTTCGAGCGCCACGTCACGGCGTGCGAGACGCCGGCATCTGCATCGACCACGGCGACGAGTCGCGCCTGTGCGCCCGCGTTCGGAAGGAAGTCGGCGCCGAATACAGCGACCGAACGGACCGGCGGTGCTCCGGCGACCGGCTGTAGCGTCACGGCCAAGCTCGTCGTGAGGACGGTGCCGCAGTCGCCCGCCTGCACTACCACGTTTCTGAGTGTCGTGTCGCGGTAGAAAGGTCGTCTCAACAGAATGTCGAAGGTGCCGGTCCCGGTGTAGAGGTCGAGCGTGAGACTATCTCGCACCTGCCCGCCCTGGTTGCTGGCGCTGCCGCGCACCACGAATGCCGAGTCTCCGGATGCGGCGGCTTGACCCTGCGCGTTGCGGATGGTGAGTTCGACGCCTGGTCGCAGCACCACGGTGCCGGGTACGATGAATCCGCCGCAGCCGACACCCGGCTGGGAATTGTCGTTGCTGCACGCCGCGAGAGCGACGGCGAACACGGCGACTCCGATGGTGACTCCCACAAAACTCTTCATCACTGCGCTCCGGCTGGTGCGAGGTCTCTCACCGCCCAACTATGCGTGGCGCGCCGGAGTCACCCGATCGATCAGAAGACCGGCAGGATCGGGTTGTAGGGCGCCTCGAGGGCGGCGATCTCGTCGGCGCTCAACGTCACGTCGAGCGCGGCGAGGGCGTCGTCGAGCTGGTACATCTTCGTCGCGCCGACGATCGGCGCCGTGACGTCGCGCTTCGAGAGCAGCCACGCGAGCGCGACCTGCGCCATCGGAATACCGCGATCCTTCGCGACGTGCTCCACGACGTCGACGATCTCCCAATTCACGTCGGCGTAGATTCGTTCCGCGTACGGGTCGTTCTCCGATCGAATGCTGGCACCCTTTTGCTCGGCGCGTGGCCGCGTGAGCTTGCCGCGTCCGAGCGGCGACCACGGGATGATGCCGATGCCTTCGGTGCGGCAGAGCGGAATCATCTCACGCTCTTCCTCGCGATAGAGCAGGTTGTATTGCGGCTGCATGGAGACGAATCGCGCCCAGCCGTTGCGCTCGGAGATGCTGAGGGCGCGCATCAGCTCCCAGGCAAACCCTGAGCTGGCGCCCAGGTAGCGGACTTTTCCGCTCTCGACGAGGTGATTCAGCGCGGCGAGCGTCTCGTCGACCGGCGTCGTGTGATCGAAGCGATGAATCTGATACAGATCGATCGTCTCGACGCCGAGTCGCTTGAGACTCGCTTCGACGCCCTGCGTGATGTGCTTGCGCGACAGGCCTTTCATGTTCGGGCCGTCGCTCATCGCGTTGAAGACCTTCGTGGCGAGGACGATCTCGTCCATGTTCGCCATCGAGCGCAGCGCGCGTCCCGTGACCTCCTCGCTCGCGCCGAGCGAGTACATGTCGGCGGTGTCGAAGAAGTTGATCCCGGCGTCGAGCGCCTTCTTGTAGAAAGGCCGCGCATCCGATTCATCGAGGACCCACGGCCGCCACTTGGACGAGCCGTAGCTCATGCAGCCGAGACAGATGCGCGAGACGGTGAGGCCGGTGTGGCCGAGGGTGGTGAATTGCATTGGGCGTTGGGCGTTGGGCGATGGGCGCTGGGCGACGCCGGTAAGATAGCGCTCCGGCCGGTTCACACGCCCAACGCACGGCAACCTATCGCGCCCGGCCGATATCCCTCAGTCTGCCTCGCGCCTCGGTGTTGGTCGAATCGCGTTTGATCGCCTCGTTGAACGCGGCGGCGGCGGCCGTCGTGTCGCCGCGCATCAACAGGATGTTGCCGCGGAACACCGACATGGCCGACGAGCCTGGAAACAGCTGCTCGTTGAAGTCGAGCAGTGCCAGCGCGTCACTCACCTTGTTCGCGCGAGCGGTGCGGAAGGCGGCGGTGTTCAACGAGGCCTCGCGAAAGTCATACGCGTCGCCGTTGACGTAGCGCTCCTTGAGCGCACGATACGCACGCAGCGCCGAGTCGGCACCCGAGGCAATCGCCGCGTCGGCGACAATGGCTGACAGTGGAGTCGGTTTGCTCACGCCTCGATGGCACGTTCGGCACGTCACCTGAATGCTTTGCGCCGAATGCCCCGGCAACGTGTCGACGCGACGGTTGATCTCCTGGGCCATCAGCATCATCTGTCGCGCGATCGCCTTCGTCTGCTTCTCATCCGAGGCAAAATCGAATTGCGCGAGCGGCTGCCCCTCGCGGCCCACATGACAGAATTGGCATCGCACGCCGAGGTCGATGGCGAAGTTGCGCATGATGCCAACGACCTGAATCGGCGGCGTGTTCCGCGGGATGATCTTCGTGTTGACGAGGGAGTCGGGCGGAAACTTCCCGGGGGCTTGCGCGCTCAGCGAGGCGGATGCCGCACAGGTCATGAAGACCAAACGAGTGAATCGCAGGAAGCTGATGCGACGCATGATTCGGCTCGGGCGTTGGGGGTGCCACAAGCTCAACGTGCCGGGCGATTACGCCACAACGACCGTACAAGAATTACAAAGGCCGAACAGGAGACGGTTCAGCCTATTCCCAGCTACGGCCTTCGCCGAGATGGGCGAGCAGCGGACGCGTCGACTGCCACAGGTCGCGCACGCGCTCGCTGCGCGGACGGCGTCGCCACGCCGGCGGACGTTCGCGGATGTCGCCACGCCACGCGTCGAGATCGCGTCGCGTCGGACGCGACGGAGTTTCGGTTGGGCCAGAAGGTGGCAGCGACTCGTCCATGGTGCGTACTCATTACCGGGTTCGACTGCGAGAACAGCTTCCCAATGATGAGTGTCGGCGGGGGCGCGCCGAACTAAAGCGCGGGGGATTGGAACAAGATGATCGCCGCCACGCGGTCGACCCCCGACTCGCTCGGTGCCGGCGGCCGCGCGTTCAATTCTCCGAATGCCGCGATGGATCGCAGCCACGCCTCGTCCGGCAAGTCCGCCCGCACCAACATCTCCAAGACACGTTCGGCGCCCTCGCCGAGTGGCGCGGCGACAACAGCGCGCGCGGCGTCAGCCAACGGCGCAAGCTGCGCTCGGCGATGCCGTGGTGCATGCGATAGCGCCCGACGCACACGCTCGAGCGCGGTGCGGCGCGAACGGGCAGCGGCGGCCGCGGACAGATCGACGGCGATAGCGCCGCGCTGATGTTCCAGCCAGCGCGACAGACACCTGGACGCGTCGGCAAGCGCATTCGCGTCGATAGGCATGTCAGGTCCTTCCGCGAGAGCGAGTGCGCGCAATACCGTTTTCGCGTCGCTCGAGATTGGTCCGTCGATCTTCGCGACGAGCCGCGATCGGCTTCCATTCGCAATGAGCGCGAGAAAGCCGCGCGTGCTCGAGACGACGGCGGCCGAGAGCGGATCGGCGGCTCCGGCAGGAATGCGGGGCGAGGCCCATCGCCGAAGATGTGTGAGAATCGTCGCATGCAGCTCGGCAGCGCCGGATTCGCCCGCCCCGTCGCCGAGCATCGATGGAAGAATCTGGCCGGCGATGCCCACCGTGCGCCGTGCGATGCTGAGCTTCGCGCGCAGCCGCTCGTCGATGCGCAGCAACGCATCAGCGCGGGCGGGCGGCGCAAGCGCGTAGACGGAGACGGTCGCGTGTCGCGAACCAAGCCGGCGCACACGACCGACCCGCTGCTCAAGACGCGCGGGGTTCCATGGAAGATCGAGATGCACGACGACCGATGCTTCCTGAAGATTCAGTCCTTCGCTCAGCACGTCGGTCGTGAGCAGTAGATCGATGCGATCGACATCGCGAATGGGTCGGGCGGCGGTGCCGGGCTGGAATTGCGTGAGCACGTCACGTCGCGAAATGCGGCCGCCGGCAACGCGCGCACCGGCGGCGGTCAGCGCGGCAACGCCTCGACTGCCCGACAGCCGACGCCAGAGTGCCGCAACCGTCTCGGCGTAATGACAGAATGCGATGACACGCTCACCGGAATGCCGGTCACGAATGATTCGCAGTGCGTCGGCGCGCGCATCGTCCGGATCGTGCCCAGACCGCAAGCGCGCCAGCAGATGCTCGAGCGCGGCGAGATGCGCGGCGATCGCGTCACGCAGCGCGTCGACATCAGATGACGCGTCGTCGCCGGCGGCGACCACCAGCTCGGGAAAGGCGAGCTGCATGGCGTCGCCGAGGTGCGTCCATGCGGCGAGCTCGGCGCGCGACGGCATGACACCGGTACTCAGCGCGTCCGACAGCGCCAACGCCTTCGTACGCCGCCGACGCAGCGCGGATACCAACGCCGCGCGGCTCGACGTCCACTGGTGCACGAAGCCACATGTCAGCAGCGCCGCGGCGAGCGACTCATCGCGCGCCGGCACCGGCGGCGGAAGCGCGAGCAGATCGTCGGTGCAATCGTCGTCGACGTCCAGCTCGATGCGAATGGGGCCGAGCTGCACGGGCAGCGTGAGACGCTCGGGCTCGGAATCGCGTACGACGTATGCCGCAAGCTCGGCTTCGTCCATCGACCATGCTCGGCGCCCGAGAAAGAGTGCCAGCTGCGCGGCGAGGTCGTTGCGCGCGTTTTGAATCGGCGTGGCCGACACCAACAGGACTTTCGCGCGGCGGCAGAGCGTGGCAGCCGCGGCGTATCGCCGTGTCGCGGGATTTCGGAAACGATGCGCCTCGTCGACGAGAACGATGGATGGCTCGAGCGTAGGAATGTCGCCGCGGCTCAAGCTCTCATGCGTGACGATGCGCGCGGCAACGCCGGTCGTGGCAAGTGCGTCGCGCCACATGTCTCGAAGCGACGACGGGGCGATCACTATGATCGCACGTTCACGCGACGCAACCGCCAGTGCGGTGTACGTCTTGCCGGTGCCGACGCGATCGGCGAGCAACGCGCCGCCGTGATGCGCGATGAGCTCCAGCAGCCGGTCGGCCGAGGCGCGCTGGTGCGGTCGGAGTGTGACGTCGCCCAGCGTGTGCGGCGCGCTCGCGGTCGCGTCGAGCATTGCATGAGCAATAAGGGCCCGTACGCCGGGGGCGCTCACACCGGGCTCACCCCGCGCTCCACGCCACGAGCGGAGCGACGTCGTCGTGAACGATACCGTACGCCTCGGTCGCCGCCTCGAGCAACTCGACGTCGCTGATGCGCGCGCCGAGTGCGCCGCGTCGGCCGATCTTCGCGAGTGCGTGGCGTACGTCGTCCCACGGCGTGGGAATCGGCAAGAGCGCCATCGTCCAGCCGAGGTAGCGGTGATAGCCGCCGCGCGCCGGTTCGGCCACCGCATTCAACCACGCGCGAGCCAGCGGACCGTTGAGCAATGCGGCAAATGCGTGTGCATCGCACTCATCGCGACAGCGAACGACGTAGCAGGTGTTCAACGGAATGCGTTCGTCGCCCGCGGGCAGCACGGACGCGCGCAGTTCCTTTCCGACGTCGGCCCACACGACGCGCGGCCGATCATTTCGCGCGCTCTCGACGCGAAAGAGAGACCACCACCGCGCGCGGTTGCGTGCATCGCTTCGATTCACGAGCGCGTGCCGCCACTGCGCGAGCCAACGACTCGTCAGCGCGGGGAGCTTGTGGCTAGCCGTGCCGTCGGGATCGTGCGTCCAAAGAATGGACTCGTAATTCGCCGGCACGCACCACGGACGAAGCACTTCGCCGCGTAACAACGGGCGTACGCGCGAACGCTCGACGGTGATCGCCTGACCGTCTGACGTGACGACCTCCGCGAGCTCGCCGTGCGCATCGACGCACTCGACGATGAATGCATCGTTGCAACCGCATTTGACGCCGAGGTACGGGCGGCCCAGCGCGCTTTCGGCGAGGGGCTGACCGATCCGGCGTATGAGGTCGAAGGCGCGCCGCGCTTCGGGTGGAAGCAGCACCCACGGTGCGCCACGAGACTCATCGAATGCCGCCGAGTCACACGGCGCACACCAACGAAACGCGTGCTGTCCTTTGTGATGCACCGCGAACTTCGTGTCGCAGATGCGAGGAGTGTCGTCCGCGGGCCTGCGCGCGACGATGAGCGAGGGGTAGACGGCCGCGTCGAATGCAGCCGGAGCCTCGGAATAATCTTCGAGCGTCAGTACTCGAGTCTTCTCGAACAGGAGGTGTCGAACGCCACCTCCCGCGAGCGAACGCCAGAGCTTCGACGGAACGAGCAGGGCCATTGCGCCGTCTGGCGCGATCAGCTCGCTCGAGCGCTCGATGAAGAGCGAGGCGACGTCGATCTGCGCGGCGAATCCGGCGCCGGCGCCGGCGGAGGTTGCGCCTGCCTCCCAGGCGGCGGTACGCGCGACGGCGAAGTCGCGTCGGATGGCGGCACGTTGTTGCACGGGAATTCGATGCAGCCGAACCCACGGCGGATTGCCGACGATGAGCGAGAACCCGCCGCGCGCGCATACGTCGGCGAAGTGCGTTGGAAATGAGAAGGGCAGCGCACCGCCGTTTGCGATCGTACGACGCGTGGTTCGAAGCGCTGCGGCATGTCGGCGCAACCCGGCGGCTGCGTCACGTTCGGCGGCTGATGGGCGGTATCGTCCGCCGAACAGATCGCGTCCGCGCCGTGCGGAGAGAAGATCGCGCCGGCGGGCGGCGACTGATTCGAGATTGGCGTCGATGACGGCGAGGGCGCGCGCGCGCTCGGTGTGATCGAGCTCGCGGGCGAGCGATTCCTTTCGCGGGCCGGTCGCGCGCGCATAGCGTTCGCGAAGACGAGCGACTGATCTGTCGCCGCGGACTGGCGTCGATTCCTCGTTGAAGCTTGCGCCCTGGAGAGCGTCGCCGACGCGCACGTTGCGATCGAGATTGGGCAGCGGCATGACGGCGGCGGGATCGGTCTCGTCGCTGTCGATGACGACGGACAGCCAGAGGCGGAGCTGACACAGCCAGACGGCGGTTGGATTGACATCCACGCCGAAGATCGAGCGCGTGAGGATACGGCGGCGAATCTCGGACATCGGGCCGTCGTCGCCGAGCTCGCGGGCGCGGTCGGCGAGTCGCTCGAGTGTGTGGACGAGGAATGCGCCCGAGCCGCAGGCGGGATCGAGCACGGCGGCGCGCGCGAGATCGTCCCGCGTGTGAATTGGTGTGGCCTCGAGGCCGCAGCGCGTGACGCGTTCGACGAGCGCGAACGGGGTGAAGAAGGCGCCGGTCTTTCGTCGCTCCTGATTGGCCATGAGCGACTCGAAGGCACGACCGAGCATCTCGGGGTCGACGGCGGCTTCGTTCCAGGAGGCGGATTCTTCGTGGGCGGTGAATCGGTATTGCCCGAACACGTCGAAGAGGAGCGCGCCGTAGGCGTCGTCGGAGAATGAGACGTGGCGGGATTGGCGCTCGAGTGGCGTGCGCGAAAAGAGACCGCCATTTAGGAACGGAACGTTACCAAATCGGAGGGCGAGCGTGGCGCGCGCGGATCGTGGTGTGTTGAGCGTGCCGAAGAAGAGCGGCCGCAGGATGCGGCTACGAAAACCGCCGCGGTTGGCGACGCATTGCTCATAGTGGCGCGCGATGAACGCGTGGTCTCCGGCGAGCCAGCCTTTCGCCTCGAGGAAGGTGAGGAAGAGCAGGCGCGAGGTATCGAGTAGCGCGAGCTCGCGCCGGACGGCGGCGCTGCCGGCGGGCGATGACTCGGTGAGCTTGCCGATCGCCCCTTCGAGCGCGCGATAAAAGCGGATCGTCAACGCATCTCGGCCCAGGATCTCGACCCAGCGCGCGTGGGTGAGAAGATCGCGCGGGCCGGCGGCGGCGGCGAGGGAACGCACCGTCTCCGCATCGCTGTCGGCGAGGCGGCTGCGTTGCGCCACGAGGGCCGCGATGCGCGGTGGGCGTCTGTCATCTGTCCACGCGGCGATCGCGAGCGAATCGGTTTCGGGTTGGACCGCGAGTACGATCCACAGGACGTGCGGCGCGCGCGAGGCGAGCCGAGCGGCGAGGCGGGGGATACGGTCGCGTAGCGGAGTGCCGTCGCTTACCGACAGGAGCAAGGCACGCAGCGCACCGCGCCCGGTCGCGATGCGCGCGTCCGAAACTCCTTGAATGATGCCGAGCGACTGGCGGGTAGGCGTGTCGAGCGGGGCGACGTCGCCGGCGCAGCCGATGGCGCGCGCGAGAGGCACGAGGCCATCGATGGAGTTGGCCGCGAGCAGGAGTTGCGCGGCTGCGTGGAGTGTGGGCACGCGCCGACTCTAGTGACGTCGAGCGCGGTGACCGCGACCAGTTCGTTGCGTGGGCGATCAAAAAACACGAATGCCGTTTTCGTGAGCGATCGCGCGGCGCAATGGCGCGGTGTGCGTTCGAATGGTCACGCATGGTGGCGTCGGCGACGGCACTGTGCAGCATGCTCATTCAAACGACCAATGCGTTGATGCTCGCCGGTGGACTGAGCCGAGAGTATCTGCTGCATCACAAGGTATGTCCGAAGGCGATTGGGGACGACGGCGCGCTGATCGTTGCCGCGGCGGAGCATGCGCTGCGCGGCAGCGCGTCGGATCTCGCGTACGTGTATCAGCGCGCGGTGACGTTCGAGACCGTGAAGCAGGATGAGCTGGAGCGATTGATCGAGCGTCTCACGACACGGTCGGAGCGGTCGATCGAGCTTGCGCGCGCCGACGTAGCGGCGGACGATCTCACCACCGACGTGCGCGATCTCGCGAACCAGCCGCCGGTCATTCGGTACGTCAATTTGCTCGTGCGCGACGCGTATGACGCGGCGGCGAGCGACATTCATCTCGAGGCGACGCGGACGGGATTGTCCGTTCGCTTTCGGGTGGACGGTGTGCTCGTGCCGGCGCCCGAGCCGCCGGCGCATTTGCATCATGCCGTGGTATCGCGCATCAAGCTGCTCGCGGAGCTGGACATCGCGGAGCGGCGGCGTCCGCAGGATGGGCGCATTCGCGTGCGGCTCGAGGCGCGCGAGTTGGATCTCCGCGTGTCGACCGTGCCGACGATGTTCGGCGAGAGCGTCGTGCTTCGCCTGCTCGATCACGGCGGGCGTCCCGTCACGCTCAGCGAGTTGGGGATGTCGCCGACTGTATTCCAAGCGACGTCGCGGTTGGCGGGGAAGCCGCATGGGATGCTGCTCGTGACCGGGCCGACGGGCAGCGGCAAGACGACAACCTTGTATGCGGCTCTGCAGCAGCGTGACGCGACGGTCGAGAAGATCATCACCGTCGAAGATCCGATCGAGTATCAACTGCCGGGCATCACGCAGATGCCGGTGCACCGCCAGGCGGGCGTGACGTTCGGTGCCGCGTTGCGCGCGATTCTGCGGCAGGATCCCGACGTCGTGATGATCGGCGAAATGCGGGACAAGGAGACCGCGGAGATCTCGGTGCAAGCGTCGATGACCGGGCATCTCGTGTTCAGCACGCTGCATACGAATGATGCCGTGAGTGCGATACCGAGGCTGTTGGACCTTGGCGTTCCGGATTACCTGGTGGCGGCGACGCTGGAAGGCGTGTTGGCGCAGCGGCTCGTGCGGCGGATCTGTGATGAATGTCGCGTCGAGTACGAGCCGAATCCGGAGACGGTTGCGGCGGTCGCCGGGCGCGATATGCGGCGGGCGACGCTGGTGCGTGGGGAAGGATGTCGCGCCTGTCGAGGCACGGGATATCGCGGGCGCGTGGGGATCTTCGAGCTGCTGACCGTCACGGATGCGCTGCGCGATGCCATCGCGGCGCGTGCGCCGCGTGCCGAGCTGCGGGCGCTTGCTCTCGAGGCGGGTTTCGTCGCGCTGCGAGAGGACGGCTGGCTCAAGGTCGAGTCGCAACACACGACGGTGGAGGAGGTGGCGCGTGTGGTGCAGGACTGAGCGTTCCGCGCGCGGCGCGCGCCGGCGCGGGCATCTGCGTTCGCCCGGCGGCTTCACGCTGATCGAATTGCTGGTGACGATCGCGATCATCGCGACGCTCGCGGCCATCGTGGCGCCGTCGCTGTTCGGCAACATCGGCGAAGCGCGGAGAAATACCGCGAAGAGTCAAATTCAAATTCTCTCATTGGCGCTGGATGCGTATCGCCTGGACAATGAGGGATTTCCGACGAGTGCGCAGGGGCTCGAGGCGCTGCGGACATTGCCGGTGGCGGATTCGCCGCCGAACTGGAAGGGCCCGTATCTCCGCCAGATCGTGCCGCTCGATCCGTGGGGCCGGCCGTACGTGTACGTCTCGCCCGGGGTCGCGAATCCCAATGCGTACGACTTGTACACCTTGGGCAAGGATGGGCGCCCGGGCGGTGATGGTGAAGATGCGGACATGACGTCGTGGAACGGGCCCGTTCATCAATAGCGACTTTCAATGGAGCGAGTGCGTGCAGACAGTGTTTGCGTATCGGGCGGCGCGCGCCGACGGCGACCTGGATTCGGGCGTCGTCGATGCCGAGTCGTCGCGCGAGGCGCGCGAGGTGCTCGCGTCGCGGGGGTTGTATGTGCTGGCCCTCGAGAGTCGTGAGCGCGGACAGGCGCGCCGCCGTCCGCTGCCGATCGCGGAATTGGCGTTGGGGCTTCGAATTCTCGCCGACTTGCTCGATGCCGGATTGCCGGTGGGGCGCGCGTTGCAGGCGTTCGAGGAATTGGCGCCGCGCGGTTGGCGGCCGGCGCTGCCGCACATTCGGCAGTCGGTGCGCGAGGGGCAGAGTCTGGCTGCCGCGCTGGCGTCGGCGCCCGTCGAGATACCGGCGCTCGTGACTGGTATTGCGCAGGCGGGCGAAGCGGGCGGCGGCATTGGGCCGGCGATTCGCCGGGCGGCGGATCTCATGGAATCGTCGGCGCAGATGCGTGCGTCGGTGCGAGCCGCGCTCGCGTATCCCCTGGTTGTTGCCGCGGCCGGGGTATTGGCCGTCACAATTCTCATAACCGTCGTGTTGCCACGGTTTGCGAGGATACTGGCCGATCTCGGACAAACGTTGCCCGCGTCGACGCGTGCAGTGCTCCATGGCGCGGCGGCCTTGCACGCCGGCTTCATACCCGGTGTCGTTGCGCTTGGAGTTGGAATCGCGGGATGGCGGTCATGGACGCAGACTGAGCGGGGCCGGCGTGCGTGGCACCGATTGTTGTTGTCGATTCCGATGATAGGGCCGGTGCGCGCGAGTGCGGGGGCGGCGCGGATGGCGCACTCGCTTTCGGCATTGCTCGACAGCGGCGTGACCATCGCGGCCGGCCTGGTGTTCGCCGCGCGTGCGACTGCCGACATGGAGCTCGAGTATCGATTGCTGCGCGCTCGGGAGAGTGTCGCGGCGGGCGAGCCGCTCTCGCGTGCGTTGGAAGCAACCAGAGGCGCGACCGCGACGGCCGTGAGATTGGTGCGGGCCGGCGAGGAGTCGGGCCGAGTGGCGTCGATGCTCGCGCATGCCGCGCGTATCGAGCAGGAGCATGCCGATCGGGTGGTGCGAACGGCGGTACGAATGCTCGAGCCGATGTTGCTGCTCACGTTTGCCTCGGTCGTCGCGTTGATCGCGGCGGCACTGTTGCAGGCCATCTACAGTGTTCGGCCGTCGTGATGCCGGCGCGCGAAAGGCCCGCTGGATCCACGATGGTCGAATTGCTGATCACGATCGTGTTGGTCGGCATCCTGGCGTCGGTGGCGACGCTTGCGGTCCGGCGATATACGCCGCCGCCGAACGCTCCGGCAACCGTGCTTGCGGATTCATTGCCGATGGTCGTGAGGACCGGACGCGCGCTGACAGTGCAATTCACGGTTGGCGGCAGCGTTGCGATGGCGACGTTGAATCCAGACGGGAGCGTCGTCGCCGATTCCGCGCTGCACGTCGATCGCCTGACCGGGCACAGCGCCGATGCGCGATAGACGGCGTCGCGGGAGCGCGTTGCTCGAGGTAATGATTTCGCTCGTGGTGCTGGGCTCGAGCGGCGTTGCGATGCTCGCGGTGCTCGGGCAAACCTCGCGTACGATGCGCAGCGCGCGCGATACCGAGCGAGAGGTGACGCAGGCGTCGGCGGAGCTCGACCGATTCGTGATGTATGATCGGGCGAAGCTCATTGCGTTCGTCGGGCGATCAATGGTGCGCGGGTGGACGTTGGATGTCACGCAACCGGCGCCGGAGCTATTCGACGTCGCGATCTCCCGCGACGGCGCCGCGCCGTTGCTGAGAACAACGTTCTATCGCCTGGACACGACTGATGCGGGTGGACCGCGATGACCACCGCGTGCGGATTCGCGATTGGCGTGCAGGACGTCCGTGCGGTCGTGGTTCGCTCGGGCGTGGTTCGCTGGCATGGTGCCGAACCGCACGATGATGCGCGGCGGTTGTCGACAGCGATTGCGGCGCTCGTGGCGCGGATGCCGAAGTCGGCGGCGGGCGCGCGAACGGTCGTCGCCATCGGACCGGCGTGGTGTCAGGTAAAGCCGCTGTACGGGTTGCCGAATCTCAAACAACCGGCGCTGATCGATCAGCTCGTGCGCGAGAATCATCAGGCATTTTTTCTGTCGACGGGAACGCCGCTCGTCGTTGCGGAGGTGCATCACGGTCGCGATGGTACGCCGTGGGGTGCGACGTTCGATCGGGCCGTGCTCGACGAGGTCGTGCGAGCGTTGCGTGCCGCGCGAATGAAAATCG